>CACPGM010000001.1 GCA_902633535.1 uncultured Pelagibacteraceae bacterium
TTATATATAATCAATAATTTAAAAATTAAAACTCGATAAAAAAATTAAGTTAAAAACCTATTAATTCGTGGATTTTTTTAACCTTATTTGACGCAATATTATTGGCTTTTTTGTGACCATCTGAAAGAATCTTATCTAAAAAATCTTTATTATCAATTAATTTTTTTATTTCTTTTGATATTGGTTCAACTTTTTCAACCAGAACTTGCGAAAGACTTTCTTTAAACTCTGAAAAATTTTTTCCTTGAAAATCTTTTACTGATTTTTCTAAAGATGAATTGGTAAGACTTGAATATATACCTAAAAGATTTTTCGCTTCTGATCTCTTATCTAGTTCTTTAATACTTGATGGTAGCGGTAATGTATCTGTTTTTGCTTTTTTAATCTTATTAATTATTGTGTCTTTATCATCAGTTAAATTAATTCTACTTGAATCAGATAATTCAGATTTGCTCATTTTTTTTGTTCCATCTTTCAAACTCATAATTCTTGAAAAATCTTTTTGAATTAATGGTTCTGGTGCTTTTAAAAAATCATTTACTTCAAATTCATTATTAAATTTTTGAGCAATATCTCTACATAGCTCTAAGTGCTGTTTCTGATCTTCCCCAACAGGAACGTGACTTGCATCATATAACAAAATATCTGCAGCCATTAATATTGGATACGAATAAAGCCCAATACTTGCTTTTTCTTTATCTTTGCCTGCTTTCTCTTTAAATTGTGTCATTCTATTTAGCCAACCCATTCTAGCAACACAACTTAAAATCCATGCTGTCTCTGAGTGTGCTGGAACTGCCGACTGATTAAAAATAATACTTTTGTTAGGATCTATTCCACTTGCGATAAATGTTGCAACCGTTTCTCTTATATTGTTTCTAAGTTCTTTAGGATTTTGCTTAACTGTTATAGCATGTAAATCAACTACACAAAAAATACACTCATTACTATTATCATTATTGAGTTCAACAAAATTTTTTATTGCCCCTAAATAGTTTCCTAAATGAAGATTACCTGTTGGCTGAACACCTGAAAAAATTTTTTTTTTCATAACTAATACTTTAATTTAATATCTTCATATTTGAAAGCTTTGATAAACAATGAAAGTAATAAATAAAATGAAAGACCTAAGAAAACAGATAAAATTAGATAAAGAGATTTAAAGTTAAAACTATACTCAAGTTGGTTTTCAAAAACAGAAATGACATATTGAAAAAATATACCCATTAAAATTGAAGAAAAAATTATCTTACAAAATCTTATTATAAAAATGCTATTAAATCTAAATAGGTCTCTATTTCTTAAAAAAATAAATAAGATCAACGAATTAAACCAAGATGAAATTGTTGTGGCAATTGGAATAATTATAAAACCTAAACTTTTAAAATAATATAGGCTTAAAAAAATATTTAGAGATACAGATATTAAAGAAATATAAAAAGGAGTCTTGGTATCATTATTTGCAAAGAAAAAAGTTGAAAAAACTTTAATTAGCGCAAAAGCAGGAAGGCCTAAGCCAAAATAATAAAGTGCTTTTGCTGAATTAATGACAGATATTTTATCAAAAGAACCATAACCAAATAATGCTGAAATAATTTCCTCTGATCCAATGAAAAGAGCAACAGATGCTGGTAAGCTTAAAAACATACTTAGCTCTAAAGCTTTATTTTGAATTAATAAAATTTTTTGTCTTTTTTTTAAATGAACGTATTTAGACAGCTGAGGTAAAACTACAACGCCTATTGCTATCCCTGCTATAGCTAGATTTATTTGATATATTCGATCCGCATAATATAAATAAGATACTGCACTTGCTTGAAATGAAGCAATAATTGTACCAACTAAAATATTTATTTGGGTAACCCCAGATGAAAATATGCTTGGTAAAAGTTTTTTAAAAAAAGTTTTTACTTTATTATTTATAGAAAATCTAAAATTAAACTTTACCAAATAAAATTTACGCACAAACTTATATAAAAATAATAATTGCAAAAGCCCAGCTACTGAAACTCCGTAGGAAAGATAATAAATTATTTCATCGTCCAAATATTTGCCAAATAAAAGAATACCTACTAGAACCAAATTCAAAATAATTGGTGCAGCAGAAGCAGCTGCAAATCTATTATGAGAATTAAGTATTGCTGCAAAGAAAGAGGACAAACTTACAAACATTAAAAATGGAAAAGTGATTCTAGTTAAATGTATTGCCAAATCAATTTTTTTGCTATCCCCCACAAATCCTGGAGCTATTATATTTACAACAATTGGCATAAAAATTTCTGCGATTAAAACCAAAGCCAACAACCCTAAAAATAATAAATTGAAAATTTTATTACCAAAAGTATTTGCTTTTGATTTACCTTTTACCAACTCAGATGTATAGCTTGGTATAAAAGCGGCATTAAATGTACCTTCAGCGAACAATCTTCTAAAGGTATTTGGAATCCTAAACGCTACAAAAAAAACATCAGCTAAAAAACTTGTTCCGAGAAAAACTGCAATTAAAACATCTCTTAAATAACCAAGTAATCTGCTGATTATAGTATAAAAACCAAAAGTCCCTGTTGACTTAACTAAGTTCATAAATCATATTAGTCTTAATTTTACCCCATTTGTACACCTAATTAACATAAATGAAAAAAACAAAAATCGATCATTACACAGATAAAGAAGCTCTAGAATTTCACAGTCATAAAAAGCCTGGGAAGATTGAAATTACATCCTCAAAAAATATGACTACAAAGAGAGATCTTGCTCTGGCATATTCGCCAGGTGTGGCTGCCCCAGTAAGAGCTATAAGTAATAACCCTCAGGCTGCATACGACTATACTAGTAAAGGAAATCTTGTTGCTGTTATAAGTAATGGATCAGCAATTTTAGGTATGGGAAATCTTGGTGCATTAGCATCTAAACCAGTAATGGAAGGGAAAGCTGTTTTATTTAAAAGATTTGCTGATATTGACTCCATTGACCTTGAAATTGACTCTGAAAATCCAGACGAAATTGTAAATAGTATTAAGAATTTTGCTCCTAGTTTTGGAGGTATAAACCTTGAAGATATCGCTGCTCCAAATTGTTTTATTATTGAGGAAAAACTAAAAGAAGTTTTAGATATTCCTGTTTTTCATGATGACCAGCATGGTACAGCAATAATTACTACCGCGGCATTAATTAATGCACTTGATATTAGTAAGAAAAAAATAAATAAAATTAAAATTGTTGTAAATGGTGCAGGAGCCTCGGCTATGGCGTGTACTAACTTATTTAAGAAAAGTGGAGTTCCACAAAAAAATATTACTATGGTCGATAGAACAGGTGTAATTTTTAAAGGTAGAGAAAATTTAAATAAGTGGAAATCTAGTCATGCTATCGAAACTAAAGACAGGTCATTAGATGAAGCTATTAAAAATGCAGATGTATTTTTAGGTTTATCAGCAAAAGGTGCTTTAACGAAAGAAATGGTAAAAAAAATGGCTAAGGATCCAATTATATTTGCGTGCGCGAATCCTGATCCAGAAATTACACCTGAAGAAGTTGAAGAAGTTAGAAACGATGCAATAATTGCAACTGGAAGATCAGATTATCCAAATCAGGTAAATAATCTAATTGGTTTTCCTTATATATTTAGAGGTGCTTTAGATGTTAGATCAAAAACAATCAATGAAGAAATGAAAGTTGCAGCAGCACATGCAATTGCCAACTTAGCAAAAGAAGATGTTCCAGATGAAGTTGTCGCTGCAATGGGAGGTGAAAGACCTCATTATGGTAAAGATTATATAATTCCATCAACATTTGATCCAAGATTAATTAGCGTAATTCCTTCAGCTGTTGCTAAAGCTGCAATAGATACTGGTGTAGCAAGAATAAAAATTGAAGATTTCGATTTATATAAAGATCAACTTAAACAAAGATTAGATCCAACTGTAACAATTATGCAAGGTGTACATAGTTATATTAAGAAAAAACAAAAAAAAGTTGTATTCGCAGATGGTGAAGATGAAAATACACTTAAAGCAGCCATAGCTTTTAAAAATTCTAAATTAGGAATACCTATCTTGATCGGAAAAGAAGAATTAATTAAAAATCAAATTAAAAATATTGGTTATAATGAAAATTTCGATATCGAAATAGTTAATTCAAAAGATAAATCAAAAAGAGAGAGATATGTAAAATATTTATTTAAAAAACTTCAAAGACAAAAAGGTATGTTGGAATGGGATTGTGATAGACTAATTAGAAATGATAGAGTGATTTGGTCCTCTTGTATGGTTGCCTGTGGTGATGCAGATGCGATGATTACAGGAAATACAAGAAGATATTCTGCATCTCTTGAAAAAATAACTCAAGTCGTCGAACCGAGAACTGGAGAAATAATGTTTGGCCTGAATTTAATTGTTAATAGAGGTAAAACTATTTTTATTTGTGATACGTCTGTAATCGAATATCCAGACGCAAAGCAATTGGCAGAAATGGCAAAATCAGCAGCAAGGGTTGTAAGACTGTTTGGTTTTGACCCTAAGATTGCTTTTTTATCTCACTCAACCTTTGGTCAACCAGCTACTGATAGAACAAAAAGACTAAGTGATGCAGTAGAATTATTAAAAAAAGAAAAAGTTAATTTTAAATTTGATGGAGAAATGCAGCCAGATGTAGCATTAGAGGAAATTTATAAAGATCTTTATCCATTTTCTGAGATTGTTGGAAACTCAAATGTTTTAATAATGCCAAGTCAACATAGTGCTGCAATATCATATAAAATGATTAAGTCTATGAGTAGAGCAAAAGTAATAGGTCCATTATTAATTGGCTTAGGATTGCCGATCGAAATTGCTCCTTTGCGAACTTCCACATCTGAAATTTTAAATTTAGCCTCAATCGCAGCTTATTCTGCTGATGTGATTGATTATAAAAATTAATTAATCTTTTTGAATTCTTAAATCATCTACAAGAATTATACTAGCAATGACATCTTCAACATCTAAAATTTCTTTTGCTTCTTGTATTACTTCAGTTTTTTCGTCTGCTGTTAAAGAAATTCCGTATACATAGATTTTCTTTTTATAAGTATCAATTTGATAATTAGTTGCTTTTATCTTTTTATTTAAAATTAGGGCAGTTCTTAATTGGGAAGTAATTAAGAGATCTTTTGCTGATTGTTTAAAATTAAAATCTTCTTTAATTTTAATATCATTTCTTACCGACCTCGCACCTTTGGTTTCCCATGCTAATTTTGTTAATTTAAGTTTTTCTTCAGGATTATCTACTTTTCCTGTTAAGAAAATTCTTCCATCTAAAATCTTTAATTTAACTGATAAAAGATATTTTTTATCTATTAATAAAATTCTTGCAGATAAATTTTTTTGCATAATTGAGTCATCGATCTGGGTGCCCACTGATCTTGGGTCAAAAGCAACACTCACACCTGTTCCAAAAATACCTTTAGAAGAAACCCCAACACATCCTGCCAAAATTAAGCCAATAAATAAAATTGTTATAAATTTATTTTTCATTTTTTAATTTAATACAATAATTATAAATCTCTTTTTTTGGAACTTTACTAGTTTGTCCAATTAAATCCGTAATTTCTTTAGTGCTTAATTTATTTATTATTTTTTCTATAATTCTTTTATCTGATTCACTTAATATAAGTAATTTTTTTTTATCTGATTTTTTTTCTGATAATACCACTGTAAGCTCACCTTTAAGATCTTTGGTAAAAAGATCTAATTGATCAACATTAAATCTTAAATACTCCTCATAAAATTTTGAAATCTCTCTACATATTAATATTTTCCTACCTTTAAAATAGTATTTTATATATGGGATACATTTGTTAATTTTTTTTGGTGAAATAAAGAAAATCAGACTATAATTAAAATCTGACAAAAAACCTAAGTTTTCTTTTATCAATTTCTCTTTATCAGGAAAAAAACCATAAAAAAAATATTGATCTGAAAAACCACTTACAGAAATTGCAGTTGTTACAGCAGAAGGTCCAGGAAGCGCAATTATATTTATATTGTTTTTTAAACATTCATTAACCAAAACTCTACCTGGGTCTGAAATACTTGGTGTTCCTGCATCTGATACTATTGAAATTAAATTTTTATCTTTTAATAAGTTAATAATTTTATGTAAATTGCTAACTTCATTAAATTTATGGTTAGAAATTAATTTTGATTTGATGTTAAATTTTTTTAATAAATTTTTAGAAACTCTAGTATCTTCACATAATATAAAATCAGAACTTTTTAGAACTTCAACCGCACGATATGTAATATCCCCTAAATTTCCAATTGGTGTCGGTACTAAATATAACCCTTTTTTTAATTTATTATTCTGCAATATCGAGTTTACCATAATTTAAACAGTATTAATGCTATAGTATTATCAAATGTATAAATTTTTTAGAATTCTTTTTTTATTATTATTGAATTTTGTAATATTTAATAATCAAAGTTACGCCGAGGAAATTAAAATTAAAATTGGTCTATTAGTGCCTTTATCAGGTGATAATAGTGCTTTAGGCGAACAAATTGTGAAAGCTACTCGTTTAGCACTAAAAGATATTGGTTCTGATAAGATCGAAATATATCCTAAAGATACAAAATCAAACCCAAAAGCAACCTTACGATCAGCTAAAGAGTTTAATCAAGTTGGGATTAAATTAGTTATCGGTCCAATTTTTTATAAAAACCTTGAGTATTTAGATGAAGTCAAAGATCTTACCTTTCTATCTTTTACAAATAAAACTTTAGATCTGCCAAAAAACGTTATCAGCGCTGGTGTAAATTCTACCTCTCAACTTAACACAATAAAGAAGTTCCTTGAACTTAATGAAATAAAAAAATCAATTTTTTTAATTCCAAATTCAAATTATGATATGGAAATCAAACAAGGTATTAAAGGTTCAAAAATTAAAACTTTCAAACAATTCTATTATGATAATGAGCCAACAAAACTAACACAACAAATCGAAAAGATAACTAACTATGGAGTTAGAAAGCAAAATTTAATTGATGAAATAACAAGGCTTGAAAATTCAGAAGATTTAAACAAAGAAAAAAAAATCGAAAACCTTAAAAAAAGATATACTCTAGGGAAGGTAAAATTTGACTCAGTTATAATTGCCGACTTTGATGAAAGTCTTAAAAGTGTAATAACTTCTTTGCTTTATACAGATGTTTCGCCAAAAGATAAATATTTCATAACCTTTAACCAATGGTTTGATGAAAGTTTATTAAATGAAACAAGCTCTCATCCAATTTATTATCCATCAATAAATAAAAATAATTTAGAAAATTTCAAAAAAAAATTTTTTATTCAATTTAATCAAAATCCAAATCATTTATCGTTATTAAGTTATGATTTAGTCGGTTTGATTTATTATCTTTTATCAAATAATGAAATTGATCAAATGAGTAAAGTATTTAACGCTCAAAATTCCTTTAAAGGAAAAATTGGTATCTTTGATATCAAAAACAATAAAATTAATCATCGTTTAAATTTTTATAAAGTTGAAAAAGGATTGCTTAAAGAAATTTTTTAATTTTTTTAAAAGCTTGGAAACGATGATCCATTTTATATTTTTTCAAAGAACTCATCTCTCCAAATGTTTTATTTTCTTTATTAGGTATAAATATTGAATCATATCCAAAACCATTTATGCCTTTTGGTTTTTGTGAAATGGTCCCTTCAACTTTACCTCTTACACAAATAATTTTTTTATCTAAAAGGCTAATTGAAAGTACACAAATAAATCTTGCTTTGATCTTTTTGTTTTTCCAGTTTTTATCTTTTTTAGTTAATTCTCTATAAACTTTTTTTATGGCTTTTTTAAAGTCACCATTTCTACCAGCCCATCTGGAGGAATAAATTCCAGGGGCTTTATTTAAAAAATCTATCTCTAAACCAGAGTCATCTGCGAGACAAATTAAATTTGTTTTTTTTGAAAAAAATTTTGATTTTATTAATGAATTTTCCTCAAATGAAGTTCCATTTTCTTTTGGACTTTTTAAATTAAAATCTGAAGTCGAAAAAATTCTAATATATTTTGGCAATAATTCTCTTATTTCTTTTAATTTACCTTGATTATTAGTGCCAATTAAAAGATTAATAATTTTTTTCATCTGCATCTAGCAATTATAGAATTTAATACCATATAAACATCAATGGAAAAAGGACAAGAACAAAAACCTGATAACGATACTAATGTATCAGAAGGCAAGAATGATACAGATAAAGTTGAAAATAAAAATAATTTAGAGGACGAAAATGAGATCAAAAACGAAGATGATCAAATTTCACCTGAAGAAAAATTAATAGAACTAGAAGATAAATTAGCAAGAGCTTTTGCCGAAATGGAAAATCAAAGAAGACGTTTTGAAAAGGAAAAAGAAGATGCCTTTGAATATGGTGGATTTTCATTTGCTAAAGAAGCATTAAATTTAATTGACAATTTAGAGAGATCAAAACAAGTTTTAAAAAATGATCAGAAATTAAAAAATACAGAAGCATTGACAAAAATCTTGGAACATTTGGACATTATTAATAAGGATATAATTTCAATTTTTAACAAAAATAATATTAAACCAATTGAATGTTTAAATAAAAAATTGGATCCAAATTTTCATCAAGCGATGATGGAAATTGAGGATGATCAAAAAGACCCTGGAACTATTGTTCAAGAAATTCAAAAAGGTTTTACCATTAAAGACAGGTTGCTAAGACCTTCTTTAGTTGGGGTTTCTAAGAAAACAGAAAATAAAAATCAAGAAACTCATGAAAACCAAGAAAACAAGGAAAATAATTAATGTTTATATCAACTTGTAGAATAAGATTTAACCCCTATATGAAGAAAGAGAGAATTTAATATTATGAGCAAAATAATTGGAATTGACCTTGGAACTACAAATTCGTGTGTTGCAATCATGGAAGGTAGTCAACCAAAAGTATTAGAAAATGCAGAAGGTGCAAGAACAACTCCTTCGGTAGTTGCATTTGCAGATGATGGCGATAAGTTAATTGGACAACCTGCTAAAAGACAAGCTGTAACAAATCCAGAAAATACTATTTTTGCTGTAAAAAGATTAGTTGGAAGAAACTTTGATGACTCGACTGTAAAAAAAGATATTGAAGCAGCTCCATTTAAAATTATTAATTCTGAAAAAGGTGATGCATGGATTGAAGCAAAAGGAGAAAAATACTCTCCATCACAAATATCAGCTTTTATTCTTCAGAAAATGAAAGAAACAGCTGAAAAATATTTGGGTCAAGCTGTTTCCAAAGCTGTAATAACCGTGCCAGCATATTTTAATGATGCTCAAAGACAAGCTACAAAAGATGCAGGAAAAATTGCTGGACTTGAAGTTTTAAGAATTATAAATGAACCAACTGCGGCTTCATTAGCTTATGGGCTAGATAAAAAACAAAATAAAAAAATCGCCGTTTATGATTTGGGAGGAGGAACTTTTGATGTTTCGATACTTGAACTTGGTGATGGAGTTTTTGAGGTTAAATCAACCAATGGAGATACTTTTTTGGGTGGTGAAGATTTTGATAACGCGATTGTTGAATATTTAATTTCTGAATTTAAAAAAGATAATGGTATCGACTTAAAATCTGATAAATTAGCATTACAAAGATTAAAAGAAGCAGCAGAAAAAGCTAAAATTGAATTATCTTCTGCCGAACAAACAGATATCAATTTGCCTTTTATTACTGCAGATAAAACTGGTCCTAAACATATAAATATAAAAATGACTAGAGCTAAACTAGAGGCTTTAGTTGAAGATTTAATTGCAAGAACAATGCCTCCATGCAAAACAGCTTTAAAAGATGCTGGCATTACTGCAAACGAAGTTGATGAAATTGTAATGGTCGGTGGTATGACTAGAATGCCAAAGGTTGTTGAAGAAGTCAAAAATTTCTTTGGCAAAGAACCTAACAAAAGTGTTAATCCTGATGAAGTAGTTGCAATGGGTGCAGCAATTCAAGCCGGTGTTTTACAAGGGGATGTGAAAGATGTTCTACTTCTTGATGTTACACCTTTATCATTAGGTATTGAAACATTGGGTGGTGTATCTACAAAATTAATTGAAAAAAATACAACAATACCTACAAAAAAAAGCCAAGTTTTCTCTACTGCAGAGGACAATCAGCCCGCTGTATCAATTAGAGTTCTTCAAGGTGAAAGAGAAATGGCATCAGATAATAAAATATTAGGAAACTTTGAATTGATTGGTATCGCGCCTGCTCCAAGAGGGGTTCCTCAAATTGAAGTAACATTTGATATAGACGCAAATGGAATTGTAAACGTTTCAGCTAAAGATAAAGGAACAGGAAAAGAACAAAAAATTCAAATTCAAGCCTCAGGCGGTTTAAGCGAAGAAGAAATAGAAAAAATGGTTAAAGATGCTGAGGCCAATAAAGATGCAGATAAAAAGAAAAGAGAGTCTGTAGATGTAAGAAATCAAGCTGATACATTAATTCATTCGACGGAAAAGAATTTAAAAGAGCATGGATCAAAAGTTTCAGATGCTGAAAAGAAAGCTATTGAAGATGCATCCGCTTCGGTAAAAGAAGCTTTAAAAGGTGAGGATATTGAGGATATAAAAAAGAAAACAGAAGCCTTAGTTCAAGCTTCAATGAAACTTGGAGAAGCAATTTATAAATCTCAACAAAGTACTAAACCTGAGTCTGAAAAAGATGATAGTAAAGATAACAAGGATAAAAAAGACGATAATGTTGTAGATGCTGATTTTGAGGAAGTAAAAGAAGAAAACAAAGACGGAAATCAAGAAAAAAGCGCCTAAACTAACATCCAATTGTCTGGGTTAAATAAATGGCTAAACGAGATTATTATGATGTTCTTGGTATCAATAAAAGTGCTAATCCAGCAGAAATTAAATCAGCTTATAGAAAACTGGCTGTAAAATATCATCCAGACAAAAATCCTGGTGATAAATCAGCTGAAGATAAGTTTAAAGAAGCTAGCGAAGCTTACGGAATACTTTCGGACAAAAGCAAAAAAGAAAATTATGATAATTTTGGACATGCGGCTTTTGAGAACGGTGGTGGCAGACAAGGCAGTGGTTTTGGAGGTTTTAGTGGAGCTGATTTTTCTGATATTTTTGAAGACTTTTTTGGAGATTTTGGAGGTGGCGGAAGATCAAGAAATAGAAGAAATTCAGATAATAGAGGTTCAGATTTAAGATACGACTTATCAATTTCACTTGAGGATGCATATAAGGGGAAAAAACAAAATATACAATTTTCTACTTCTGAAAAATGTAGTGCCTGCAAAGGCAATGGCTCTAAACCAGGTCACTCTCCTGATAGATGTTCTTATTGTGGAGGAAACGGAAAAATAAGATCTAATCAAGGCTTTTTTACAGTTCAGCAGACTTGTCCTCAATGTAATGGTAATGGAGAAGAAATTACCAACCCCTGTAATGATTGTAATGGTCAAGGAAAAAAACAAGCTTCAAAAAAAATATCTGTAACTATTCCAAAAGGGGTAGATGATGGAACTAGAATAAGACTGGCAGGTAAGGGTGAAGCGGGTAGTAGAGGTGGTGCTACAGGCGATTTATATTTATTTATAAATGTTAATTCTCATGATTTATTTAAAAGATCTGCTGAAAATTTATTTTTTGAATTTCCAATATCAATAGCTGATGCTGCATTAGGTACAACCATTGAAATACCAACAATCGATGGTGGTAAAGCAAAAATTAAGATACCCGAAGGTACGCAAAATGAAAAACAATTTAGATTGAAAGGTAAAGGGATGCCTTTTATACGAAGGGGAGATTATGGTGATTTATATGTGCAAGTTAAAACAGAAGTTCCTATATATTTGAATAAGCAGCAAAAAGAATTACTTGAAAAGTTTAGAGAAATAGAAAATGAAAAATCAAATCCAAGTATCAAAAAATTCTTTCAAAAGGCAAAAAGTTTCTGGAAGAATTAATAGATGGGATTAGAACAATTAGTTCCAGCCTTTTTTTTAATAGCAGTTTTAGTTCTTATACTTCCAGGTTTTTTGAGAACAAATCTTAAATCAAAACGATTTACAAAAAATTTATTCATTTGGTTTATAATTGTTGTTTTGATTGTGATAATTTCATATCTTATCTAATAATGAAAAAAACAAATTTAGTAATAACTGGTTGTATGGGACGAATGGGACAACAGATAATTAAATCTGTTAAAAAAGATAAAGATTTTAAAATAGTTGCTCTTACAGAGAATAAAGAAATAAAAAAAATAATTAATGGTATCAAGGTTAACTTAAATACAGATGAAGCTTTTAGAAAAGCACACTTAATTATAGATTTTACAACACCAAAATGTACTTTTCAGGTTTTAAAAATTGCTTCAAAATTAAAAAAGAGAGTCGTAATTGGTACTACTGGTTTTTCAAAAAAAGAAGAGGTTATGATAAAAAATTTTTCTAGGAAAATACCTATCCTAAAAGCTGGCAATATGAGTTTAGGTATAAATCTTTTAATGTACCTAACTGAAATTGCTTCAAAATCACTTGGAAAGAACTTTTTAAGTAAAATTTCTGAAATTCATCATAAACATAAAAAAGATTATCCATCTGGAACAGCACTAATGCTAGGTAAAGGAATAGCTGTAGGTAAAAATAAAAACTTGTATGATCTTATAGGAAAAAAATATTTAAATAAAAAAACATTTCCTTTTAGTAAAAAAGTAAATTTCAACTCAGTACGAAAAGGAGAAATTATTGGTGAACATGAAGTTAATTTCTCAAGTGGTAAAGAAATAATTTCTTTAAATCATGAGGCTTTTGATAGAGCACTTTACTCAGAAGGAGCATTATCAGCAGCAAAATGGCTAATGAACAAAAAGTCAGGGCTTTACTCAATGAGAGATTTAATGAATTTCAAATAATGAATGAAATTCAAAGAGCAAAAAAAATTTTAAATATCTTAAATAAAACTTATCCAAAAATTGAGGTACCTTTAAAAAGCAGAAACGTTTTTACGTTACTAATATCAGTTCTTCTTTCTGCACAATGCACAGATGTAAATGTAAATAATGTAACAAAAAATATCTATCCTAAATATTATAAACCAGAACATTTTATAAAATTAGGTAGAAAAAAAATTGAAATTTTAATTAAAAAAATTGGGATTTTTAGAATAAAAGCAAAAAGTATTTACTACCTATCAAAAATATTGGTTAAAAATTTTAATAGTAAGGTTCCAGAAACCTTCGAAGAGTTGGAAAGTTTGCCCGGTGTAGGTCATAAAACAGCAAGTGTAGTGATGTCTCAAGGATTTGGTAATCCAGCGTTCCCTGTAGACACCCATATTCATAGGTTAGCACAAAGGTGGGGGCTTACAAATGGTAAGAATGTAATACAAACAGAAGAAGACTTGAAAAGATTATTTCCTAAAAAAAATTGGAACAAACTTCATCTACAAATTATTTATTATGGGAGAGAATATTGTAAAGCTCGTGGATGTTATGGATTATCTTGTAAAATTTGCACTACTTGTTATCCTAAAAGAAAAAAACCTTTTATTTCAAAAAAACCATAATGAAAATTTTAGGAATTGGAAATGCCATTGTAGATGTTCTTTGCAAAGTATCTGATGACTTTTTATTAAAAAATTCACTTATTAAGGGTACTATGAAATTAGTTGAAGAAGATGAATTCAAAAAGTTATCATCTTCATTAAAAATTGAGGAAACTATCTCTGGTGGATCTATTGCGAATTCTATAGTTGGATTATCTCAATTAGGAAATAAAGTTGGTTTTTTAGGAAAAGTTAGTAATGACAATCTGGGTCAAAAATATGAAGAAGGTTTGAAAAAGGAAAATGTTAAATATTTATACAAAAAAAAAGATGAGCCCATACCAACTGGCTCTTGTTTAATTCTAATTACACCCGACTCTGAAAGAACAATGATTACTTTTTTAGGTACAGCAGGAAGAATCAATAATGAAGATGTTAGAGAAGATGATGTAAAAAATTCAGAAATAGTTTTTTTAGAGGGATATTTGTGGGATGAAGGTGAGCCAAAAAAAGCTTTTGATAAAGCAATTAAATTTTCAAAAAAAACTGCAATGTCATTATCTGATTTATTTTGTGTTGAAAGACACAAACCCTACTTTTTAGATTTAGTCAAAAATAGTTTAGATATAGTTTTTGCAAATGAACAAGAGATCACAGCTTTAATTAATGCTAAATCATTTGAAGAAGTAATTACATTTTCAAAACAAATTAAGAAAAATATAATCATTACTAGGGGCGAAAAGGGAGCAATATCCATATTTAAAGAACAGCTAGTTGAGTGTCCTGCAAAAAAAAATATAAATATCAAAGATTTAACAGGTGCAGGAGATTTGTTTGCTGCGGGTTATCTACATGGAATAATTAATGATCTATCAATTGAGCAAAGTTTAATTAAAGGTACAGAGCTTTCTTCAAAAATAATTCAAAAAATTGGTGCTAGAATTTAATTTTTTTCCTTTTAAAACTTCCCTTCCCTTTTTTAGGCTTAACTATTTTTGGTTTATATCTTTTATTAAATAATTTTTTTGCAATTGGATTTTTTTTCAATTTAAATAATATCCTTCTTTGTCATGTTCTATAAAATTATTATCCTTAAAATTTTTAAGGATTTTTTTTCTAAGCCTATAAATATGTGTTTCAACTGTATGAGTTTCTAAACCAGATGAATGTCCCCAAACATTTTTTTGAAGTTCTTTTAAGCTGACTTTTTCATTATTTTTCATAAATAGTAATAAATCACTCTCTTTTTCTGTGAGATTTAAGCTTATATCTTTGAAAATAATTTTTCTAGAATTCAAATCTAAAGTATATTTTCCAATTATAAGTTCTGATTGATTATTATACTGATTTTTTAAAAAGCTTATGTTTAACTTTTCCATTAATTTGTTCAATTTTAGAGGAAGATTTTCGAGTTTAATACAGTTTTCTATTCCATCACAAGATGTTGTTGTAATTACTAAATAATTCTTAAATTTATCAATATCAACTTTTTGAAAATCATTTTTGTCTATCTTATAAATTTCAAAATTTATGTTATGCTTTATTTCGTTTAATATATTAAACAATTTAAAAGAATTATATATAAATAGAACTTTAGAATTCATAACAATTGAAAATGCAAATAATAGTTTTAAATAAAGATACACTTTTATATGACGAATTTAAATTTAAATGTTCTGTAGGTAAAAATGGGCTAACATCAAATAAAATAGAAGGAGATAAAAAAACACCGACCGGAACATATGGATTAGGTCCTGTGTATTATAGAAAAGATAAATTATTTAAACCTTTGACAAAACTTAAAAAAATTCAAATCAAAAAAAATATGGGTTGGTGTGATGATATAAATAGTAAATTTTACAATAAACTTATCAAATCAAAAAAAAACATTGGTCATGAGAAATTATTTAGAAAAGATGGAATTTACGATATTTTAATCCCTATTAAATTTAATACACTAAAACCAAAAAGAAACAAAGGTAGTGCCATATTCTTGCATTTAACAAATAATTATAAAAAAACTCTTGGATGTATAGCATTAAAAAAAAAGGATATGCTAATTTTACTTAAGTTAATAAATAGCAAAACAAAAATTAAAATATCCTAAACTCTTTCACCAAAAATTTTTGATCCAATTCTAACAAAAGAAGCTCCGTATTTTATTGCTTCTAAATAATCTGAGGACATGCCCATACTCAATTCCTTAACACCAATTGATTTTTGAATCTCAGACATCTTTTTAAAATGAAAATTAATATCCTCATTCTGAGGTGGAATGCACATTAATCCTATTATATTCAGCTGAAGTTCATTTACACATGTTGAATAAAAGTCTTTCAAACTTCCAATATCAATACCACTTTTTTGTTTTTCATTTCCTATATTAATTTGAATGAATATCTTTAAGTTTTTATTTTTTTTTTTTTGTTCTTGTGAAATTTTTTTTGCCAAATTGAGATTATCCAATGAATGAATATAATCAAATAACGGTATTACATATTTTACTTTATTAGTTTGCAATTTACCTATCATATGAAGCTGAATATTTTCTGTCGAATTTTTTACATCTGTCCACTTTTCCAGAGCTTCTTGGACCTTATTTTCTCCAAAGTGCTGGTGCCCATAATCAATGAGAGGTTTGATCATGCTCATATCAAAAGTTTTGCTTACAGCAATAATATTAGTATTATTTTTTTCAGGAATTTTTAATTCCAATTCCTTCTTGACTGAAATAAAGTTAGAAACTGAAGTATGCAAAATAAACCTTTATTATTTTTATTTATAAATAATTTTAATTTAAAAGAATTGTCTCAATTAAAAAAAAATATTAATTTAATTTATCGTAATTATAATGATAACATAAATATACAATCTATCATCAAAATTAGAAATTATTGTAAAAAAACCAATCGAAAATTTTATTTATCTAATAACTTTAAATTAGCTTTTAAACTTAATTTATCAGGCGTTTATATTCCCTCTTTTAATAAGAAAATTAACTTTATTGGAAAATCTTTAAAAGCAAAATTTGAAATTATTGGATCTGCTCACAATATAAGAGATATTAAAATTAAACAAAAACAAGGCTGTGAAATAATTTTTTTATCTCCTTTATTTAAAACAATTAAAAAAAACAACTATTTGGGAATAATAAAATTTAATTTAATGACACTAAATCAGAAAGCAAATTTTATAGCACTAGGTGGGATAAATGCAGACAACTTTAAAAAGGTTTATAATACTAAATCTATGGGGATTTCAGGAATAAGATGGATAAAAAAAAACGGCCCAAGAAAAATTCTTAGGCCGTTTTTAAGATTTTAATCTTCTAAATTAATTAGAATGCTAAACCGATAGCAAGTTCATTAACTGAAGTTTCAGTTGCTCCTGAAACGTAGTTAATGTTTTTGATATCTGTCATGTAAGCTTTAACTGACATTGCACCCATTGAATAAGCGATTTGGAATGAATCACTATCTTGAGTAACATCAGCATACTTATTATTAGTACCAGCTACGTAATTTGAAGGACTGTATCTACTTTCTGTTTCTGCGTAAGAAATAGAAAGATCGTCATTTACGTTAAACGCAATTGACATAGATTCGTCTTCAAAGATACCTGATGAAGTACCAACAGTTTTAGCCGTAGTAGTTACGTCACCTGTTGCAGTACCATTTTTAGCACCAGTATCAACGTATGCTTGTTGGTAACCAATTGAAACTGGACCAAAGCTGTAGTTTACAAATGCTGAACCAGAGAAATTATCTCTAACAGTATTACCAGTTGTAGCACCACCTGGGTTGTTTCTAGTTGCTTCTGAAGCATATGCACCTAATGTTAAACCAGCAACGCTAGCTGTTAAACCAACACCGAAAGCTTCATCATAAGTAGGGCCGTCTGTTGCAACTGCACCGTCTTTACCAGTAGCTGTGTCTGCATCTAATGCATACTCAACACCGAAATTTACTGCCATACCCATCATATCGTATGAAGGTGACTTGTAAATTATAGCGTTATCGTCAGCAATTGATCCAACATAGTTACTTGGAGACTGTCCACCAGCATCAGAATTTTCTTCATATGCTCTTGGATAAGTTTCATCGTAACCACCATTAACGTTAAAACCACCAACTCTAGAGATACCTACAGTACCCATAGAACCCATAGTCATTGTTAATGCAGATGAAGATATAGAATTTAAAGCATCTGACATTAAAGCAAACGTGTTCCATGTGTAACCATTATCTAACTCACCAGATCCAGAAAAATTAATTGCTGTATTGTGACCTAGTGTTTGAGAGTTTAAGCCTGATCCACCTTGTGACTTAAGTGTTGCAGTAGCATGACCAGATACTGAAAGCTCTCCTGCTTGAGCTGAAACTGCTACTAGCGAACCTGCTAGAGCTGTAGCGCCCAATTTTTTTAAATTGTTCATATTTACTCCTTTATTTTTGTTATTCATATGAATGAGAAATACTTAGCAATTTGAGTGATTCTTTAGTCAAAAATGTACAAATTAATGAGATTTATTTTTTAAGTGTGATAATTTTACAACAATTTTATGCTGTTTTTTATTGATATTTCTGAATTGTAGTGGTTTTTAATGTTTTAAATAAGTATGTACAAATTAATATTACATTTCATCATTTTTATCTGTCTTTTAGGCCTAACTGGATGCGGAAAAAACTTTTTTAAGAGAGCCGACGTAAAAGATGTTCCAATCAATGTTGAAGAAAGAGTTAAAAAAAATATTGAAGAAGGTAAGGGGATTAGGTTTGGTAAATTAGGAAAATCTGGGGGAACCTTTGATTTTGCATCTTCAAATGAAATGTGGAGAGCAACAGTTGAGACTTTAGATTTTGTTCCCTTGATAAATGCTAGTTACTCTGGTGGTATAATTATTACAGATTGGTTCAATGGCGGATCAAATAATAATGATAACAGTAGAGATTTAAAAATAACTGTTAAATTTTTATCTAACGATATTAGATCAGACGCTCTGGACGTTGATGTTCATGAACGTATTTGTAATGCACAAAAGATAAATTGTACAGTAAGCTTAATAGATTCAAAAATTTCAAATGATATAAAAATTGCAATTCTTAAAAAAGCAGCTTTTTTAGAAAAAAATAAAATTGAAAAAATTGTTAAAGAAAATAAAAAAAAAAGACCTATAAAAAGTGACTAGTGAAAATTTAAATTTTACTAACAACGCTTAAATTTTAATGAATATTAATCAAAGATATAACTTTAAGTCTATTGAAAAAAAATGGCAAGATTTTTGGATTAAAAATGATGTTTTTAAAGCAAAGATAAATAATAAAAAAAAATTTTATTGTCTTGAGATGTTTCCCTACCCATCTGGTGAAATACATATGGGTCATGTAAGAAATTATACTATAGGTGATGTTTTAGCTCGTTATAAAACTTTAAAAGGATTTAATGTCCTTCATCCTATGGGATGGGACTCCTTTGGTATGCCTGCAGAAAATGCAGCTAAACAAAATAATCTTGATCCAAAAGAATGGACCCAAAAAAATATAAAAAATATGAAATTTCAATTACAGAGTCTTGGTTTGTCTATCGACTGGGATAGAGAAATTTCTACTTGTTCATCTGAATATTACAAACATCAACAAAAATTTTTTTTAGAACTTTACGATAAAGGACTTGTTTATAAAAAAGAAAACTATGTAAATTGGGATCCTGTTGATGAAACTGTTTTAGCAAATGAGCAAGTTGTTGATGGTAAAGGCTGGAGATCGGGCGCTTCTGTTGAAAGAAAAAAATTAAATCAATGGTTTTTTAATATTTCAAAATTTTCTGAAAATTTATTATCTGAACTTGATCAGTTAAAAAATTGGCCTAATAAAGTTAAAATTATGCAAAAAAACTGGATTGGTAAATCAGTTGGTTGTGAAATCAATTTCAAAGTCGACACAAATTTAACTATAGACGAAATAAATTGTTTTACTACTAGGCCAGATACTTTGTTTGGCATGTCTTTTTTAGCATTATCAGTAGATCATCCAATTTCTGAATATTTTAAAGAAAATAAAGACTTTAAAAAATTTAGAGATCAATGCTCAAAAAACGGTACTACTGAAGAGTCTATTGCCCAAGCAGAAAAAATTGGTTTTAAAACTGATATTTTGGCTATTAATCCCTTTGATAGTTCAATTAAAGTTCCCGTTTTTTTTGCAAACTTTGTTTTAATGGATTATGGATTTGGAGCAGTATTTGGATGCCCGGCACATGATCAAAGAGATTTGGATTTTGCATTAAAATATAATTTAGAAGTTAAAACAGTTGTAAAACCATCTAATAAAGACAATTCATTTAAGGTTATTGATCAAGCATATACTGAGCCAGGGATAATGTTTAACTCAAAATTTTTAGATAATTTAAAGTCTCCAAATAATTCAATAGTAGAAGCTATTAGGATTCTTGAAGAAAAAAAAGTTGGACAAAAAAAAATTAATTTTAGACTTAAAGACTGGGGAATTTCTAGACAAAGATATTGGGGTTGTCCCATTCCAATTGCATACAACTCTAAAGGCGAAACTATTAAGATACCTTTGGATAATCTTCCTGTAGAACTTCCAGAAAAAATTAATCTTAATACAAAAGGTAACCCACTTGATCATGTAGCTCAATGGAAAAATATTATTATTAATGGAGAAAAGTGTACAAGAGAAACTGACACTTTAGATACATTTGTTGACTCATCTTGGTATTATTTGAGATTTTGTTCACCAAAAAATAAATTAGAGGGATTTGATATAGATGAAATTAAATATTGGATGCCTGTTGATCAATATATAGGTGGTGTAGAACATGCAATTTTACATTTACTTTATTCAAGATTTTTTATGCAAGCATTAAATTTTAGTAGAAATAATTTTATTAAAACAGAGCCTTTTGATGGATTATTCACTCAGGGAATGGTTTGTCACGAGACCTATAAGGACCAAAATAATAATTGGATTTCTCCAGATGAAATTAACCTTGTGGACAAAGATAATATTCATCTTAAATCAGACCCAAGCAAAAAAATTAAAATTGGACCTAGTGAGTCCATGTCTAAATCAAAAAGAAACACCATTGATCCTCAAAAAATAATTGAGATTTATGGGGCGGATGCAGTGAGATTGTTCATCTTATCTGATAGTCCACCAGAAAAAGATGTTCAGTGGTCTGACAGGGGAATGGAATCGTCTTATAAATTTTTACAAAAACTATGGTTTTTGCATCAAAATATCTTAAATAAAAAAAATACAAATGATACTTATGACGGTAAAGATAAAGGTAATGAAATTGATATTTTTACAAATCAAATTATAGACAAAGTTAGCTATAATTTAGAAAATTTTCATTATAATGTAGTTATAGCTAACCTTCATGAAATTTATAAGTTTTATAATAAACTTTTAGATCAGCAAAATAGCTATAAAAATTTAATTTTAAATTATAAGAAAATATTAATAATTATGCTTCCAATAATTCCTCACTTTGCATCAGAATGTTTAGAACAAATAAAAGAATCTGATAATTTATCGTGGCCAAAAATAAATGAGGAATTTCTTAAAATAAAAGAATTTAATATTGTAATTCAAATAAATGGAAAAAAGAGAGATATGATAACTAGCAAAAAAGAAATAAAAGAAAATGAAGTTTTGGAAATAATTAGTAGTAATAATAAGTGTTCAAAATATTTAAAAGGCAAAAAAATTCAAAAAACGATCTATATAAAAAATAAATTAATGAATATTATAATTAAATGATTTCAAAAAAAAATTATCTTGTTTTATTATTCACAATAATTTTAATTATAAATGGATGCGGATATACGCCTATTTATTCTACCAAAAGTAATTCCTTTAAAATTAATAATATTGAATATGAAGATAATAAAATTAATCAAAAAATCGTTAAATCTCTTAAATCAATTTCAAATAATAATTCACCCAACAAAATTAATTTAATTATTTCGAGCTCGAAAAATAGAAAAATTTTATCAAAAGATAAAAATGGTAAAATTGAAAAATTTGAGTTAAGAATTGATCTTAATGTTACATATTTAGACCGTGTTGAAATATTGAGTATGAAACAAAATTACAATAACTTTGACAATAAATTTCAATTAAAAGAATATGAAAAGATAATTGAAAATCAATTAATTGATGGATTAGTTGATAATCTGATAAATTATATAACTAAGTTCAGATGATCGTAAAAAATTTTACGGTTCATAACTTTTTTGAAAAAGAAAATATTTTTTTATTTTATGGTGAAAATGAAGGATTAAAAGAAGAAATATCTGACAAATTAAAAAAACAATTTACTAAAGAAACTATTTTTACTTATCGAGAAAAAGATATTTTTAACGACTTAGATACATTTTTCTCAAACATATTTACAAAGTCATTTTTTGATAACAAAAAATTGATTTTTATAAAAGATGTAACAGACAAGTTTCTTGATCAAATTGAGATAATTATTAAAAAAAAAATTGATGATGTTACTATTGTTTTAGTGGCAACTTTGTTAGATAAAAAATCAAAAGTAAGAAATTTATTTGAAAAAAATGATGGTTTGGTGTGCGTTCCTTTTTACAAAGACGATAAAAATACGTTATCTAATATAGCGCATTCTTTCTTTAAATCTAAAAAAATAAATATCTCTCAAGCATCAATAAATTTGATTGTTGATCGAAGTTCTGAAGATAGAAAAAATCTAAAAAATGAACTCACCAAAATTGAATTATTTTTAGCAGGAAAAAAAAGTTTTAAAGATGACGATTTATTAAAAATTACCAATCTTGCAGAAGACTATTCAATGATTAAGATAGTTGATTTAAGTCTCGCAAAAGAGAAAAAACAATTATTTAAAATTTTAAATGAAAATATTTTCAATCAAGAGGATAATATTATACTAATAAGATCTTACATTAATAGGTCCAAAAGACTCATTAGGTTGTCAGATCAATACAGTAAAAATAAAAACTTAGATCAAACAATTTCTTCTTATAAGCCCCCGATTTTTTGGAAAGAGAAGGATATCGTTAAAAAACAGTTACAAATTTGGAATAAAGATAGTTTACTAAATCTAATTAAAGAACTTAATAAAATTGAACTATTAATAAAAAAAAATGTATCGTCCTCAAAAGAACTTCTTTTTGATTTTTTAACTAATAAATGTCTAGATTAATAATTTGATTTGATAATTTGAATAATCTTGTTCAATTGATCAATTTCTTTATATGAAAAGGTAATAGTTCCTTGGTTTCTTTTACTGTTTTTAATTACAACATTAAGTCCAATCTTGTCGGTAATTGTTCTTTCCAAATCACTTATATTGGCATCTTTTGAAATATTTGATTTATTTTTTTTTGTTTTGAATATTTTTACAAAATTTTCTGTTTGTCTAACTGAGAGTTTTTTTTCAATAACTTTATTAGCAATAAAACTTGCGTTTTCCAATCCAACTAAAATTTTAGCATGTCCTGCGGTTAATTTATGTTTTTCTATCAATTTTATTACATCCTCAGGGAGAGTAAGAAGCCTTAGAGAATTCGTTATATAGCTTCTACTTTTACCGATAAATTTTGATACTTTTCCTTGGTCGTAATTAAATTCATTAATTAATCTTTGATATCCCTGAGCTTCTTCTAACGGATTTAAGTCATGACGCTGAACATTTTCTACAATTGCAAATTCTAGAGATTTAAGATCATCAACTTCGGTTACAACAACTGGAATGTCATGAAGACCTGCTTTTTGAGCTGCTAACCATCTTCTTTCGCCCGCTATAATTTCATATTTAGTTTTTTGTTCATTTGATTTTCTTACTATGATTGGTTGTATTACTCCCCTTTCTTTTATTGAATTTGTTAAGTCTTCTAAATTTTCTTCATCAAAATTTTTTCTTGGTTGGTATTTGTTTGGAACTATTTCGTGTAAAGATAATTTATTTGTTGTTGTCTCGACTCTAGTTTCGCCTATTAAAGAAGATAATCCTCTACCTAATCCTTTTTTAATTTTTGAATTCATTATGCTGCACTACCAATATTGTTTTCTTGATTTATGAATTCATTTGTAAAACTATAATATGATTTACTGCCAGGACAATTTTTATCATATATTAATACCGGCACTCCATGGGATGGAGCTTCAGATAGTCGTACATTACGTGGAATTACCGTCCTATAAACTTTTTCTTTAAAATAGTCTCGTGCTTCTTGTTCGACTTGAGAAGATAGTTTATTTCTTCTATCATACATGGTCAAAAGTATGCCTTGAATTTCTAATTCGGGATTTAAACTAACTTTTATTCGCTCAATGGTTTTCATGAGCTGAGTTAAACCTTCTAAAGCAAAAAATTCAGTTTGAAGGGGCACCAACAATGAATTTGATGACACTAAGGCCATAACAGTCAATAAACTCAATGATGGAGGACAATCTATAAGGATATAATCATATAATGCCCTAGAATCGTTTAAATATGAGGATAATTTGGTTTTTAAAATAAACGCTCTATCACTGTCTCCAGCAGTTTCCACTTCTAATCCAGATAAATCTACGTTTGAAGTGATTAGATCAAGATTTTGAAATTTAGTTTTTTTAATCACATTAGAGATCGGCATTGTTCCATTAAGAATTCCATATATTGTTTGATCTGATTGCTCAGTATTAGATAATCCTAATCCAGTAGTAGCATTTCCTTGTGGGTCGAGATCAATAACCAAAATTTTTTTATCTTGTTGAGATAAAGCTGAGGCAAGATTTATTACTGTAGTTGTTTTTCCAACTCCGCCTTTTTGATTTATAATTGAAATTATTTTCATGATACTTTTTTTTGAATTTTTTTTATATTTAATATGAATGACTCATCATTCGTTAAACTCTTTTTTTCTTCGTAATCTAAATCCCATGCTTTAAGAGTTTCGTTTAAAATTTTTCTCCCCTTGTTACCCATAAAAAAAATTATGTTTTTATATTTTCTAAAATTTTCATTAACTAGGTTAAGAATTACTGGCATTGGTTTAAAGGCTCTAGACATTATTGTTCCTGTCTCGATATTTTTAATTGTAAAAATATCTTTATGAATTACCTCTGTATTTAAATTTAATTTTTTTGAAACTTCTCTTAAAAAAGCACATTTATGATAACTTTTTTCATAAAGATTGATTTTCATACTATTTTTGATTTTTTTCATTACTATTGCTACAATTAAGCCTGGCATTCCACCTCCTGTTCCTAAATCGCAGGTTGTATTGCTATTTAAATCAACAAAATCAATTATTTGCGCAGAATCAATTATATGTCTTTCCCGAAAGTGTATTTTTTCACTTATTTTTTTACTTATGATATTAATTTTCTTATTTTTTTCTAAAATCATCAAAATTAAGCTCTCAAGATCATTACAAGTTTCACGTGAAACATTTAAGTTAGAAATTTTAGAGTAAGAATTTAAAATTACATTATCCATTAAGCTATATGCTTAATAGACTTTCTTTTGACATGTGACAACAAAATATATACAGCAGCAGGGGTAATTCCATCAATTCTCAAGGCTTGACCCATGGTTTTAGGCTTTATTTCTTTAAATTTAGCCTTTACCTCGTTAGAAAGTCCAGAAAACTGGTCATAATTAATATTATCAGGGATTGCTAGATTCTCATCTCTTTTAAATGCCAATATATCAGCTTTTTGCTTTTTTAAATATCCTCTATAATGAGAGTTAATTTCAATCTGCTCATCAATTTCCTTTCCCATATAAAGGATTTCAGGCCAAATATCTCTAATTTTTTTCATATCTACATTTTTTTGCGTTAAAATTTCCTCAGCAGATCTAAAAATGCCATCTTTTGCTATTTTTATTCCAAATTTATCAGCCTTAGAAGGTGAAATATTCAGATTAGACATTTGGAGTGATATTTTACTTAATTTTACAAATTTATTCTCAAATATCTCTTTTCTAACATCTGATATTAATCCTATTTTAATTCCTTTATGAGTTAGCCTCAAGTCAGCGTTATCAGATCTAAGACTTAATCTATATTCTGCCCGGGATGTAAACATCCTATAAGGCTCCGCAACACCTTTGGTAACTAAATCATCTATCATAACTCCAATATAAGCATCTGATCTATCTAAAATAAAAGGTTCTACTTTTTTTAATGAAAGAGCGGCATTAATTCCTGCTACTAGACCTTGAGCGGCTGCTTCCTCATAGCCTGTAGTCCCATTTATTTGACCAGCAAGATATAAATTTTTTATCTTCTTTGTCTCTAATGTCAAAAATAGCTCTCGAGGATCAATGTAGTCGTATTCTATAGCATATCCTGGTCTAATAATCCTAACATTTTCTAAACCATTGATATTGTTGATAATTTCATGCTGTACTACCTCAGGTAGAGAAGTTGATATGCCATTTGGATAGATAGTGTGATCATTAAGGCCCTCAGGCTCTAAAAATATTTGATGACTAGTCTTATCTGCGAATTTAACAACTTTGTCCTCGATTGAAGGACAATATCTTGGGCCAACACCCTGTATGCTACCAGAGTACATTGCACTTTTAGATAAATTCTTTTTAATAATCTTATGAACCTTTTCATTGGTATAAGTCATTGAGCAAGACACTTGTTTGTTTAAATTTTTTTTTGTTAAAAAAGAAAAAAAATAAGGATCATCATCTGCAAATTGTTTTTCTAAATTTTTATAATTAATGGTTCTGGAATCAAGCCTAGGAGGTGTTCCAGTTTTTAACCTTCCTATTTTAAAATTATATTTCTCTAACTGTTCACTCAAGCCAGTAGTTGGTTTTTCATTAAATCGACCAGCAGGTGTTCTCTCATCACCAACATGTATCAATCCATTTAAAAATGTGCCAGTAGTTAAAATCAACTTGCTACAACTTACTTTATTACCTTTTTTAGTTATAAACGCATTTATTTCATTTTTAGTAAATATAAACTCAGTTACAGGATCAGAAAAAATGCTTAAATTACAGTAGTTTGCAAGTTTTTTCTGCATAAACTTACGATAAAGAGATCTATCAGATTGAGTTCTAGGCCCTCTTACTGCTGGACCTCTACTTCTATTTAATAATCTGAATTGTATACCAGACTTATCAGCTACCTCACCCATTACTCCATCTAAGGCATCAATTTCTCTCACCAAGTGACCTTTTCCTAAACCGCCAATAGCAGGGTTACATGACATTTCTCCAATAGTATTTATGTTGTGAGTGAATAAAGCGGTGTTGATTCCAAGTCTAGCAGATGCTGCTGCTGCCTCACAACCAGCATGACCTCCACCAATAACTACAACATCAAAAGATAAATCTTTTTGCATGGTATAAATTTATATTCGATTAAAATATTTACAAGATTTCTGTTTTTTTTGTTAAATAAGCTATATTTATCAACAAAAATAGTAAAAAAAGGGCAAAAAATACAGCTAAATTGCAATTATTTTCCAATACAAAAATCGTTGAAAATACTGCCTAATATCTCTTCTACATCGACTTTTCCAACAATCATGCCCAAATGTCTAGTTGCTAATCTCAAATCCTCAGCAGCTTTATCAAAATCCTTTTTTTCATTTTTATCCAAAAAATTTTTCAAATAATTTTCGCACTGTACTAGATGCTGTCTATGTCGTTCTCGAGTGATTAAAATATCTTCTTCAGTTATAAATTTATCCCTTAAATGATTTTTAATTTTTGAGATCAACTCATCTATATTCGAATTATCTTTTAATGAAATTACAACATGATTGAGCTCAAGAATTTTTGGATCTAACTTATCATTTAGAAGGTCTGATTTATTAACAACTAAAATTGCATCATTTTTTAATAAATCATTCAAAAAACCACTTAAATCAATACTTCTAGCATCAACTACTACTAGTTTTAAATCAGCATTTTCAGCTTTTTTAAGGGATAATCTTATTCCTTTTTTTTCAATTTCATCTTTTGAATCTCTTATACCGGCCGTGTCAGAAATAATAACAGGATAACCATCTATGTTTAAATGTGTTTCGACAACATCTCTTGTTGTGCCAGCAATCTCAGAGACTATAGCAACTTCTCTATTCGATAAGTTATTTAATAAACTTGATTTACCAGCATTCGTTGGTCCTACTATTGCAATTTTAAACCCTTCCCTAATTATTTCTCCAACTTTTTGATCATTTAAAATTTCATTAATCTCTTTTATAACCTCTAAAGAATCCTTTTTTATTTTTTTTAAATTTTCATCTGGCAGGTCTTCCTCTGGAAAATCTATTTTGGCTTCAACAAACGATAAAATTTTTAATAATTTTTCTCTTAATTGATTAAATTTTTTCGAAGATTTCCCATTCATTATTTTTACTGCTTGCAATCTTTGAATTTCAGTTTCTGCTGAGATCAAATCAGCAATACTTTCAGCTTTTAATAAATTTATTTTTCCATTTTGGAATGCAAGTTTCGTAAATTCACCTGGTTCAGCTAATCGACAATTTTCAACTTTGGATATCTCATTTTGTAAGGCTAAGACGCTTGCTTTACCTCCATGAATATGTATTTCAGCCATATCTTCTCCTGTGTAGCTCTCAGGGCCAGGAAACCATAATATAATCCCTTCATCTATAAGCTCAGAAGTGTTGATATTGTTTATTTTTCTAAGGGTTGCCATTCTTGGAGTTGGAATTTCTTTACCAGTCAATGATTTAATGACCAACCCTGCCTTGATCCCAGATATCCTTATAATTGCAACTCCAGACTGACCAGAACCAGATGAAAGTGCATATATTGTCATAAATTTATTATATATACCTTTTTTTTTATTGGATATAATTAATTCATAATGAACAACTTTAATTATCTACAAAAACAAGCTTCGATAATACTTAATTTATTTAATTCTAAAAATTATGATGAAGTAATTACAAAATGTAAAACATTAATTAAAAAATTTCCTGATCAAGTGATGTTTTACAACGCGGCAGCCTTATCTTATGCCTCTTTAAAGAATAATTTAGATGGCATTAATATTTTAAATCAAGCCCTAAAACTTCATAAAGATAACTTATTAATTTTAAACAATCTTGGTTTATTAAACTCTAATTTAAATAATAATAAAGTGGCTCGTCAATATTACGACAGAGCTTTGTCAATTAATGAAAATTTCATTGATGCTCTGGTAAATAAAGCTCATCTAGAATTAAAAGAAAATAAAACGAATGAAACCGAAAGATTATTTTTAAAAGCACATAGTTTAAGTAAAACAATTCAACAAAAAGAAGTAATAGAAACTGGGCTAGCTCAGTTATATCAACAAGTTGGCAATTTCCAAAAATCTATAAAAATTTTTAAAGACATTCTTAAATATAATCCATCTAATACATTGGCTCATAAATCTATTAGTGTCATGCATACCTACAAAAATAAAGATGATGAACATCTTAAAAAAATGGAAGAACAGTTAAAACTAATTAAAAATGACGAACTTCTGCCTAATTTATACTTTGCTATTGGTAAAGCTTATGAAGATCTTAATGATTTTCAAAAGTCTTTTCACTTTATAAAAAGTGCGAATGATATTTCAAACAAAAAAAGTAATTATACAATCAATAATGACATTGCTTTATTTGAAAATATAAAAAAAATTTTTAAAGACGTAAGTTTAAAAAAAAAAAATGGTGTTAGTGATAAATTTATTTTTATAGTTGGTATGCCAAGATCTGGAACAACTCTTGTGGAACAAATTATTTCATCACATTCACACGTTTATGGAGCAGGTGAATTAATTTTTCTTGAAAATTCAATAAAAAGAAATCTTATAAAAGATAACAATTTTATATCTAACTCTATAAATTCGTTTAATTTAGAAAGCCTGAACAATGTAAAAAATGATTATTTAGATGGGGTTAAAACCTTTGATTATAACGAAAAAATAATTACTGATAAGGCACCACTGAATTTTAGGTGGATCGGTTTTATCAAGATTTTATTTCCTAATTCTATAATTATTCATTGTGAAAGAGAGCCCATGGATGTTTGTTTTTCCAATTATAAAAATTCTTTTGGTTCTAATTCTCTTTCATATTGTTATAATCTTGAGAATCTGGGAAGTTATTACAACCTTTATAAAAATTTAATGAATTTTTGGCATAATATTTTTCCTAACGGAATATATAACTTATCTTATGAAAATCTTACTAAAAACCAAGAATTAGAAACAAGAAAATTAATTAAATTTTGTGAGTTAGATTGGGAAGAAGACTGTTTATCTCCTCATAAAAATAAGAACAAAATCTCTACAGCTAGTTTGGCACAAGCTAGAAAGCCTATTTATAAAACTTCAATAAATAAGTGGAAAAACTATTCAAAATATTTGGGAGATTTAAATAAAATTATTTCTTTATAGAAAAATAAATTATTAATTATTTTAACTTAAGCTGGTTTATTCATTGAGTTAAAAAACTCAGAGTTATTTTTTGTATCTTTTAATTTCGAACTAATGAATTCAATTGCATCCATTGTTCCCATTGGAGCTATAATTCTTCTTAACACATTCATTTTTTGAAGATCATTTTTATCAAATAATAGTTCTTCTCTTCTAGTTCCAGATTTTGTTATATCGATTGCAGGATATATTCTTTTATCAGCAATTTTTCTATCCAATACAGTCTCGCTATTACCTGTTCCTTTAAATTCTTCAAAAATTACTTCATCCATTCTACTTCCTGTATCAATCAAAGCTGTAGAGATAATTGTTAATGATCCACCTTCTTCAATATTTCTTGCGGCCCCAAAAAATCTTTTTGGTCTTTGAAGAGCATTAGCGTCAACTCCTCCAGTTAAAACTTTACCAGAACTAGGTATCACAGCATTATATGCTCTACCCAATCTAGTTATAGAATCTAGCAATATAACTACATCTTTTTTGTTTTCTGTTAATCTTTTTGCTTTTTCAATTACCATCTCAGCTACTGCTACATGTCTTTGCGCCGGCTCATCAAAAGTTGAACTTATAACTTCACCTTTTACAGACCTTTGCATATCAGTAACTTCTTCAGGTCTTTCATCAATCAAAAGCACGATTAAATAACATTCTGGATAATTTTTAGCTATCGAATTAGCTATACTCTGTAAAATCATTGTTTTACCTGCCTTAGGCGGCGAAATAATTATTGAACGTTGTCCTTTACCTATTGGACTAACCAAATCAATTAACCTGGGCGTAAGATCTGGTTTCTTCTCAATTTTTGTTGTTTCAACTTCCATTACTAATTGTTGGTCTGGATAAAGTGGGGTTAAATTTTCAAATGCAATTTTATGTCTTGATTTTTCAGGTTCTTCAAAATTTATTTTGCTAACCTGTAAAAGTGCGAAATATCTTTCACCTTCCTTTGGTGCCCTTACTGGCCCCTCTACTGTATCTCCAGTTCTTAATCCAAATTTTCTTATTTGGCTTGGGCTCACATAAATATCATCTGGCCCTGGTAAATAATTGGACTCCATTGCTCTTAAAAAACCAAATCCATCTTGTAATAATTGTAGAACACCTGCTCCAGTAATTTCTTCTTTTTCTGCAACTTTTTTTAAAATTGCAAAAAGAATTTCTTGTTTTCTTAAAGTACTGGCATTTTCTATTCCAAGTTCTTCTGCTTGGGTAATAAGCTGTTCAGATGTTTTTAATTTGAGTTCTTGTATATTCATTTTTAATTAAGGGAGTTGATTGAGAATTGATCGAAGTACCTAATATATATAATCTTTTAAAATTTTCAACCCTAGATTGGCTTAAATATTACAATAAAAACAATCAAAATTAACAGTAATGTTGGTATTTCATTAATATAACGATAAAATTTTGAGCTCTTCTCGTTTTGATCTAATTTGAATTGATTAAGCAACAATCCAAGATAAAAATGATAACCAGTTAAAAAAAATACTAAAATAAGTTTTAGTTGAAGCCACAAATTTACTAATTGCTCGAAGCCAATTTCATGAATTAACACCAGGCCAAATATCCAGCTTAGTACCATGGCTGGTGTCATGATATAATAAAACAATTTTCTTTCCATTGTTTTAAATACGCTCAAAATGAGCTCGTTATTATTTTCAGAGTGATAAACAAAAATTCTAGGAAGATATAAAAGACCCGCCATCCAAGAAATAACCGCTATTAAATGTAAACTTTTGAACAACAAATAACTATTCATAACTTAAACACGGACATTTCTTAAATTGGTTGGGACATTGTATCTTTGGAGGGAAAAGTTCTCCATTAAAATTATAATTTTGTTTATTAATTATCAAGTTAGACATGGCTTTTATATAATTTTCATTTGTTCCCAATGCCGGGACTCTTGAATAATTTTTACAGCCATTCTTGTCTGCCAATTCTTTATATTCTATATCTAATTCAACCAATGTTTCAGAGTGTTCTGAGACAAAGGCAACAGGGACCAAAACAATATGTTTTCCTAATTTAGAGTTTTTAATAATGATATCTTCTGTAGATGGACCAATCCATTTTAAGGGTCCGACTCGACTTTGATAACTTAATATCCAATCTAGATCAATAATGTTTAGAGATTTGACGATTTCATTAACTGATTGTTCTACTTGCCATTGATACGGATCTCCTTTTTTAATGTTTTTCTCAGGCAATCCATGTGCTGAAAATATTAATTTAAAATTCTCTAATTTATCAATTTTTTTCACTATTTCATTTTTATGCGCTTCAATAAAATTTGAGTCGGTTGGATAGCAGCAGACCGTACTTGTTTTAACTTTAAAACTATGTTTTTCACAAATATCCTTCCATTCTTTTATGGATGATCCAGATGTTGCTGCTGAATATTGTGGATAAAGCGGCATCAAAACTATTTCATCAGGATTATAATTAATCACCTCTTTAACAACATTTTCTGCTCTTGGATGCCAACATCTCATTACTACAAAACATTTGTAATCTGATAAGTCATCATCATTATTAAGTTTTTTTTCTAAATTATTTGATTGTTCTTTTGTTAATTTTAAAATTGGTGAAGAACCACCAAGCTCTTGATAGATTTTTTTTGCTGTAGGCGCTCTTCGATTAGATATTATTTTAGCTAATGGATATCTTAGAAATAATGGTAAATTAAGAATTGCTGGATCATTAAATAAATTAAATAAAAATGGCTCAACGTTTTCTAGTTTATCGGGTCCTCCTAAATTAAATAAAATTACAGCTTTTTTCATTAATAATTTTTCACTAATTTCACTAAATAATCAACCATCTCTGGTTTTGTTTCGGGCAGCACTCCGTGCCCAAGATTAAAAATATAAGGATGATCTTTAAAAATATCTAAATATTTTAAAGCTTCTTTTTTTAATGTTTCTTTGTCAGTAAGTAAAATCTTTGGGTCAAGCCCTCCTTGAACTGGTATTTTTATATCTTTTAGTATTTCACTTGGGTTTACATTATAATCAATATTTAGAACATCTGGTTTTACAATTTCACAAAATTCTTTATAGTTTTTAATTTCTCTAGGAAAACAAATTACTGGTACTCCTAAATCTTTAATAAAATTAACTAAATTTAATGTTGGTGCATAAATATAATTTGGTAAATCTTTTTCATCTAAGAGACCTGCCCAACTATCAAAGATTTGAATTACATTAGCACCATTATCTATTTGATTTTTAATATGAATTTTTAAAAATTTTTCAATAATCAATAAAATCCTGTTAATTAAAAAGTTATCTTTAAAAAAATCTTTCTTTAAATTTTTTTTAGGTGATTGTTGATTAATCATGTAAACCAATAAAGTCCATGGAGCTCCAACAAATCCTATAGTATTTTTATTATTTAAAAATTTATCATTACTTACTTTTTTTAGCGCTTTATAAACAGGAAAAATTTTTTCTATAAAATCAATTTCATCAATTCGGGACATTTCATTGATATTTATTTCTCCTAATATTGGGCCGAAATTTTTTTTAAAAATAACGCTCTGATTTAGACCGTATGGTAACATTAATATATCTGAGAAAATAATGGCAGCATCTAAGTCAAATCTTTTGATAGGTTGTAATGTAATTTCAGCTGCTAAATTATGATTTAAACAAAGATTAATGAAATCAGGATTTTTTTTTCTTATTTCCCTAAACTCAGGAAGATACCTCCCTGCTTGTCTCATTATCCATATTGGATTTATTGACGTTTCTTTTTTAATAATAACTTTATTAATAGGAGTCATAATTATAATATATATAGGTATTATTAGTAATATATCCTGTGAATAATGGTCATAAGTTTTATTAACATTTTATAAACACTTTATTCAAATAAATAGATTAAAAATCCTTTAATAATCAAAAGAATATCATAAATTTTTTTTGTTAATAAAAATCAAACAAATATAAACATGTTTAAAATTGTTCATAAATCAATGATTATAAAGTTTATTAATGATTTTTGTAAAATACCTTATTTATTGTCAATATTGTTTAGTTTTATACAATATTATTAACAATTTTAGTTTCTAATTTTAATTAATTTAGTACGAAAATAGTTTTTTAATAATGTTATATATTTAAAAATAAAGTTTTTTTTAACAGAAATTACCTCATATTTTCCAATTAATTTTTCTATTTTTTCCATTACATTTAAATATTTGTGATTGTCTTTAAAATTTAATTTTTCTAATATTTTATAAAATGAATATGCATCATCCCAATGATGATTATTAACTTTATATTTTCCACCTAGGGCATTTATCTTTTTTGGTTTTTTTAAAATAATTCTGTATTCTTTATAAATTTTTCTGTTTATATCTACTGCAAATTGAAAATCGATTAAAAAAGGAGTTCCATCATCAATAATAATTATATTTTCTGGCCTGATATCTCTATGAACTATTTGTTCTTTATGTAGTGTTTCTAAAATATCAAAAATTCCATTATACAAATTTGTTTTAAATGTTTCGGTTTTAGATTTTAGTTCAGGTGAATCTATTAAATAATCTAATCTTATACCCTTTACTTTTTCCATTAAAACAAAACTTATGTTTGGAATATATCTATAATAATTTGCTAATGGAAAATTTTTCTGATTATGTTTTTTTAGCTGATTAAGAATTCTATATTCTCTTCGAGCAGAATCAAAAATCCCACCATATTTTATAAAAATTTCATTTTTTTTTTCATTTGTGGCCTCAAAATATATACATTCAGAATTGTTTTTCCACTGATCTACCAAGTAAGGATTAATATTTTTTAAATTTAAAAAAGAAAGGTTATCAATTTTTCTTTTATAATTTACAAATCTTTCATCAAAGAAAACCGAAGAGTCTTTTGGTTTTTTATAAAAATAATTTTTTTTTTTAAGAAAAGACTCTAATAAATATAAATAGTTGTCAAAATTACATTTTTTTTCATCAAAATTTGGAAGTTTTTTATAAATATTTATTAATTTATTATAATAGTCCGGCGCAATAAACGTTTTGTGTATTAAAACGTGATATATTAAACTATAAAAATAATCTTCATCTGTTGGTCTATAAAAATTTTTATTAGTTAAAATCTTATTAGCTAATATGTCGTTTTGCCAATTATAGTCATAATAATCATCTCCGAGAAATCTAAAATCAACCAAAATATCTTTATTAGCAACTTTTATTTTATAAAGAACACGATCTATTTGATTGAAAACCTTTGAGGCATTGGTGATATAAATTGCTTTATCCAAATCTTTTACTAGAAAATCTATATCGTCATGATTCTTTATTGTATCAGGAAAATTTTCAAAATTTCTTAAAATAACATATTCAAGAGTGCTGTTTAATACATAAAATAGTTGTTCAAAGTTCTCCCATCCATTTACACCAATAGACATATTAGGTATTTTGGTTAATACATTTTCAGATTTGTTGTTGTTAAACTTTTTAATAATAAGATTTTCATAATCCAGGTAATTTAAACCAAGCAACAAAACTAAGTCATGATTTGTTTCTTTTACTGAATTAGTTGTATGAATTTTGTGTCCACCACCAGTCAATTTGCGACATTTTGATTTTAATTCAAAAACGTTTAAATTTACTTTTTCAGACCCCCTGGAAGTTTCAACAAAACCATATTTGGGCTTATTATCATAAAAAGTTATGAGCAAAAATTCTCCATTACCACAATGATTTTCTTTTTTAGAATTATTAGGTAAATTTGATCCATAAAAAGCCGATAGACTTTTCCCGAATGTTTTTTTCTCCCAATTAACTTTATATTGCTCAATTACTTCAAATTGATTATCTATAATCTTTTTTATTTCATTCTCTTTGTTTCGTCCTTTTTCCCATATTAAAGCCAGATGAATTTCTTTTTTTAAAAAAACATTTTTCATAAATAATTTATGTTATAATAAATCAAATATGAATCCAACTTATCAAATATTTTTAATATCCGACTCTACAGGCGAGACTCTTGATCGTATTTTTTTAGCATTAAAAGCTCAATTTAAGAACATTAAATATGAAGTTCATTCCTTCTCATTTACAAGAACAGAAAACCAAATATTAAAAATTTTAGAAGAAGCAAAAAAAAATGAAAATTCAGTAATTTTATATACAATTGTAGATAACAATTTAGCAAAGTATTTAGCTAATGAAAGTGATAACAAAAATATTCCATGTTTTGGTGTTTTAGGAAATTTGATTTTAAATTTTTCAAAAATTCTTAATCAAAAGGCATCTCACGAACCAAGCGGACAACATGAGCTTAATGATGAGTACTACGAAAGAATAGAGGCTATTCAATTCACCATGAATCATGATGATGGAAATTTAACTAATGATATAGAAAAATCAGACATAGTATTAATTGGGGTGAGCAGAACAAGCAAAACACCAACATCAATTTATTTAGCAAATAGGGGCTATAAGACCTCAAACATACCACTTGTAAACGAAAATTCTTTACCCAAAAAACTAAGAGACAATCCACAACTTACTTGTGTTATTGGTTTAAGCACAGAACCTAATAGATTGGTTGAGATAAGAAAAAATAGAATGAATTCTCTGAAAGAAACTGAAAATAGAAATTACACTGATATTGAAAACATAGAAAAAGAAATTACTGAGGCAAAAAAAACTTTTAAAAAATATAAATGGCCCTTTATAGATGTAACAAGAAAATCAGTTGAAGAAGCAGCAGCATCAATAATAAAAATTCACGAAATATATCACAAAAATGCTAAATAAGATTATCCTTGCATCAAAAAGTAAAGTAAGAAAAGAAATATTAGATAAGAACAATGTTTTAAATATAGTCGAGCCTTCAAATGTTGATGAGGATACGGTTAAGGAGAGTTTGCTTAAAGAAAAGGCCACTCCTGATATAATTTCTAAAAATTTAGCTGAATTAAAAGCTAATAAAGTAAGCTCAAAAGAAACAGATTTAATGGTTTTGGGGGCAGATAGCGTGATTGATTTAAATGGAGAGCTGATATCTAAACCAGACAATAGAGATGAAGCTTTAAAGATTTTAAAAAAACTTAATGGGAAAAAACATAACTTAGTTAGTTCTGTGTGTATTTCAAAAAATGGATCTATGATTTGGAATTATACTGATAAAGCAACATTAACAATGAAAAATTTTTCTGAAGATGATTTAAGATTATACCTGTCTAAAATTTCAGATGAAGTTTTATATGCTTACAATGTGTATCAAATTGAAGGCGAAGGAAGAAACTTATTTTCAAAAATTGAAGGAGACAAAGACACAATAATGGGCTTACCCATTAAACAAATTAAAGAATATTTAAAAACAGTACAATGAAAAAATTTATAGTTGTAGGAAATCCAATTGATCATTCCTTATCTCCTAAATTACATAATTATTGGATAAAAAAAAATAATCTTAATGCAATTTATGAAAAAAAATTAGTTGAAGAAAAAGATTTAAAAAAATTATGTGATGACGTGCGTGAAGGTAAAATTGAGGGCTTTAACGTTACAGTTCCTTTTAAAGAAAAAATTATAAAATATTTAGATGGTTATACTGATACAGTAATGGCTGTAAAAGCAGTAAACACTGTTTTTAGAAAATACGAGGACGGCGAATATATTGCAATGGGAGATAATACTGACGTTTATGGTTTTGAACAGTCGTGCCCATTAAGAAACTCTTCTAAATGGGGAGCATCAGCACTGATCATAGGCGCAGGGGGCGCAAGCAAAGCTATAATCCTTGGTTTGTGCAATCTTAATGTTAGACGTGTAGCAATAATAAATAGAACAAGAAAAAAAGCTGAAAATTTAATGGATCAAATAGTTACACCAGAATCTTTTAGGGGGCATTTTGTGTATGAATGGTGCAAAGATGAAAAAAAAATGAGTAAACCTGATATTGTGGTAAATTGCACAAGCTTGGGCTTAAAAGAAGAAGATAGAATACCTTTAGATTTTTCTAAATATAAAAAAAGATTTTTTACTAAGAGAGTTATTTTTTATGATTTAATATATAATCCTGAAGAGACAAATTTTTTGTTAAATGCAAAGAAAATAGGGCAACAAGCAATTAATGGGAAAATGATGTTTTTATATCAGGCTCAAAAATCTTTCACTATCTGGCACGGAATTAAGCCCGAAATTAATCATGAAGTAATAAGTTTATTAAATGATTAAAATTGGAATTCTAGGAGACATTGGATCAGGAAAAAGTTATGTAGCCCAACGTTTTGGATATCCAGTATTTAATGCCGATAAAGAGGTAGTCAAATTATATAAAAATGATTTTAAAGTTTTTAAAAAACTCACAAAATCTTTACCTAAATTTATTTACTCTTTTCCAATTAATAAAAAAGAAATTTCAAGGGCTATATTAGCGAATAAATCTAACTTAAGAAAAATTATTAAGATTGTTCACTTTGAAGTAAGAAAAAAAATGAATATCTTTTTGAAAAAAAATAAAAATAAAAAAATTGTAATCTTAGATATTCCACTCTTATTAGAAAATAAAATTAACAAAAAAAATGATATCTTAGTATTTGTCCAATCAAAAAGAACAGATATTTTAAAAAGATTGAAAAAAAGAAATCATTTTAATGAAAAACTTTTTAAAAAATTTAAGAATATTCAATTACCACTTGAATATAAAAAGAGAAAATCGCATTATATTATTAAAAATAATTTTTCTAAAAAAAAAATAAAAAAAGCTGTAAAAGATATTCTAGTAGAAATTATATAAATGAAAGAAATAGTTTTAGATACGGAAACAACTGGAATATCAGTTAAAGAAGGTCACAGAATTGTGGAAATTGGCTGCGTAGAGCTTGATAACTTAATTCCAACTGGTAAAAAATTTCATTGCTATTTAAACCCAGAGAGAAAAGTTTCTGAAAAAGCTTTTGAGGTCCATGGTTATACAGATGAATTTTTATCTAAACAAAAAAAATTTAAAGAGATAGTAGAAGATTTTAAATTTTTTATTAATGGTAAGAGATTAATAATTCATAATGCAGAGTTTGATTTGACTCACATAAATCACGAGTTTGAAATTCTTGGACAAAAAAAAATAGAAAATGAAACTATAGATACACTTAGCTTAGCTAGAAATAAATTTCCAGGTTCAGCGATAAGCCTCGATGCCTTATGTAAAAGATTTAGAATTGATAATTCAAAAAGGGTTAAACATACAGCACTTATAGACTGTGCTTTGTTAGCAAAAGTTTATATTAATTTAATTGATCAAAAAGAACCTACTTTAGACTTTCAAAAAC
>CACPGM010000002.1 GCA_902633535.1 uncultured Pelagibacteraceae bacterium
AAAGTATATTCATTACTCACAAAGATTATAATGGATCAATGTTTTCTGAGTATGAACTTATTGGACAGGCTAACTATATTTTAAGAAAAGAAATGCAAAAACCGTTACTTTTTTTAAGATTTGGTTTGGATGGAAAATTAACAAACCTCCAAAAAAAAATTTCAATTTTATTGGGATACAAACATGTTACTTATGAACATTCTCATCCAAATTCTAAAAGTGAAGGAATGTTAAACAGAAATCAAAGTTGGTTTGGTTTTTTCAAAATAATTTTTAAAAATTTTTTTAAATTTTATTTGAGATATATAAAACACTTAGCTTTGTATAAATTGAGCAATATAAAAAAATAATTTATTGCTTTAAAAGATTATTTTAACAAACAATATAATATTTGAGGCCTTAACTGGGATTTTTTTTTAAAAATTCAATATATTTTACTGCTTCATTAAACTTATCATCAGGAATATCTTTGTAGCTAACATTAAAATGATTTTTTACACATATAGCAACGTGTGCATAAGGATTTCTTCCTTTAGGGTGGTTTGGATGATCTGGTAATTGCCCAAGTAAATAATCGCCAGCTTCCTGAATAATTTTCCAGAGTTTATTTGTATTTTCTTTGTTCATACTTTTCAAAAATTATTTTATCTAAAATATATCTAGTTTGTTGTTTAATATCTAATAAAATAGTCTATTAAAATCTCATGGCCAAATTAAAAAAATTAATTATTGCTTGTGACGGAGAGTCTGCAAGTGGGAAAAGCACAGCAGCCAAACTAGTATCGAAAAAATATAAACTTTTACTGATTAATTCTGGTTTGCTTTACAGATATTGTAGTAAAATCATAATCCAACATAAGCCTAAAAATATTATTCCATTTTTGAAAAAAAAATTTAAAACAACATCTTATAAACTAATAGCAAAACAAAAACTTCACTCAGAAGAAATTTCAAATCATGTAGCAGTCCTAGCTAAAAATAAAAAAGTTAGAGAAATTGTAAATCAATTACAAATGAAGATAATCAGAAAAAATACCAAGATTTGTGTTGAGGGGCGCGATATTGCGAGTAAGATTTTAAATAAAAATCCAAAATATGATTTAGCTTTTTACTTTAAATGCAGTTTAAAAGTTGCAGCTCATAGAAGATGGCTAGATCTTAAAAAGCTAGTTGCACTAAAGGAAGTTAAAAAATCCCTAAAAATTAGAACTAATTTAGATAAAAAAAGAAAAAATAGCCCTCTGATAAAAGTTAAAGATGCAATATTGGTTAGAAGCGATCGACTTAACAAAAAACAAGTTTTGATTAAAATGTCTAAAGAAATTGATAAAGTTTTAAAAAATTAATATTTATTTTTGTCTGGGTTCTCTGCGATGTTTTCACTACTTTTGATTTGGTTGTAAGTTGAATTATTCTCAGTATCAGCAATTTTTTCTACTGAAGTATTTGGATCTTGAATAGGTTCAGTCTGAGGGTTTAGCTCAATTCCAGCTGGAGTAATGGTTTGAGGCATTGCAACAAATTGAGAATCTGGATTATCTACTGTTTTTCTTATTTTCATTCTATAAATTCCAAAAACTCCAATTATAGAATGAAAGAAAAATAAAAATATAAAGAATCCGTTAGATCCAACTAAATCCATAAATATTGAACATAAAAAAGGTCCACTCATTGCACCTAATCCAAATACGAACTGCAAACCTGCACCCGCAGCAACAAACTTCTCTTTTGGTATGTAGTCATTTGTATGTGCTAAAATAAGAGAAAACATTGGCAAACTACAAAAAGAAAAAAGTATTAAAAAAATATAAAACCAAGTTTTACTAGTAGCTAGACCATCCGGTAAATACATTTGTCTTGAAACTAGAATTGCTAAAAGTGCAAATAAAGCAGCACCAAAAGTTGAAACAACTATTACTAATCTTCTATCATATATGTCGGATATTTTTCCAACTGGAAATTGTGAAATAGCACCTGAAATAGCCAACAAAAATGTTACAATTGATATTTCTAGTATCGTAAAATTCATTGAAGTTGCATAAACAGCCAATAAAGTAAATAAAGCAGCTTGTATTGTTCCATAAAAAAAGGAACTTACCATTCCAAATGGAGATACTTCATAAAGATTTTCTAATGACATTGCTTTTATTCTTTTAAATGTAGGTGGTTTTTTTTTAGTTAATAAAATAGGAATAAGAGCAGCTGATGTAATTACAGATACTAATATAAATGGTTGAAAATTTTTAGGACTACTAAAGTTAAGTAAAAACATTCCAATACCCATGGCTCCATAAAGAATAACCATATATATAGATAGAACACTTCCTCTATTTTTATTACTTGATCTATCGTTCAGCCAACTTTCTGCAACTGTATAGATACAAACCATACTTATGCCGGTTAATACTCTTAATAAAAACCAAATAAATGGATTAATCAAAATAGAATGAACTAAAATAACTAATGAAGCTAATGATGCAAAAGCTGCAAAAACCCGAATATGCCCAACTCTAGAAATAATATTTGGAATTGTAGCTGCTCCAATAAAGTATCCAACGAAATATCCTGACATCATAAAGCCAGTTGCAGTCAAACTAAATTCTTCTTGTACCGCTCTTACCCCAAGTAAAGAGCCTTGAAATCCATATGCCATCATCAAGAATCCCATACCTAAAAAAAGTGCCCAAGAATTTTTTAATACTTTGTTCATATAACTCGACGTCTATTTCTGATTTGTGGCTAAATCAAGTTATTTGTAATTTAAAAATTAAGATTTTTTCAGTTTAAGAAATGAATGAATAGCAATGGTTAGAATAATTATAACTCCCCCTTGTATAGTCTCAATACTGGGCTGTTCTTTTATAACCATCCATACCCAAAAAGGGCCAATTATAGTTTCCAATAAAAAAAATAGGTTTACTTCTTCAGCTGGGATAAATCTTGGAGCAATTGTTACCATTACAAAAGGAATAGCAACACACATAACACACATTAAAGGAACTATAACTAAGTCTTGATCAGCTAAAACATAAGATTCTATAAAAAACATTGCAAATATTGCAACAAACAACTTACCAACTACAGCTGCTGGAACTAAATTCTTTTTTTTAGCAGACCTAATGGTAACAGCCCCAACTGCAAGTCCAACAGCTGTAATAAAGCCTAAAATATCTCCATAAATGCTACCTAACTTTAATGAATCATAAAATATATATAAAGCAGCCATAAATGTAATAGCAATTGCAACCCAAGTTTTTAGATTAGGAATTTCTTTTAAAAAAATTGCTCCTAAAATTGCAGATAGCATTGGAGCCATTGCTATCATTACTAGAGTATTAGCGACATTAGTGTTTTGAATAGAAACCACAAAAGTAATATTTGTGATTGAGAAGGTCGTTATATAAATTAATCCATGATGTCCACTGGTAATAAGCATCTTAAAAAAATTTAATTTATATATAATCAACATTCCAATTAAGACTGTAAAAAAAGGAATTATCCCACGATAAAAAACCAAACTCCAAGTATCAATACTGGATAGTCTTATAAATAAACTATCTGGCGTAATAAACATTACAGCTAAAAATGCTAATAAAGATCCTTTTTGTTGGTCTGATAAATTATTCATGCTTTAAGATTTTTTACAATTAGTTATTAGAAGCTGTACTTAATAAAGATAATTGAGTAATTTTATTATCTCCTAATTCATCTATAGGTTTAACTGGATAATCACCTGTAAAATAATGATCAGTTAATTGAGGATAAGCCTCATTTCTTTTGTTAAAGCCAATTGCTTTGTATAATCCTTCAATAGATAAAAATTTTAGAGATTTAGCTCCAATATATTTACAAATTTCATCATTATTTTTATTAGCTGCCAATAGTTCTTTTTTAGTTGGTGTATCAACACCATAAAAATCAGGAAATCTTATTTCTGGACATGCTATTTTTACATGCACTTCATTAGCACCTGCATCATATAGCATTTTAACAATTTTATGAGAAGTAGTTCCTCTTACTAATGAGTCATCTATTAGAATAATTTTTTTATCTTTAATAGTGGTCTGATTAGCATTTAATTTTAACTTTACTCCTAAACTCCTAATTTTTTGACTTGGTTCAATGAAAGTTCTTCCTACATAATGATTTCTAATTAAGCCATGTTCATAATTAATCTTTAAATATTGAGCAAATCCTAGAGCAGCAGCATTTCCACTATCAGGAACAGGAACTACTATATCGGCATCAATATTATTTTCTTTAGCAAGCTGAATACCCATATTTTTTCTATGTTCATATGCTGTTTTATTATCAATAATACTGTCTGGTCTTGCAAAATAAATATATTCAAAAACACAAGGTTTAACTTTTTTTGGAGGAAAAGGTTTGATACTAGTTAGTTTATCATTTTCAATTAAAACTATTTCTCCATTTTCAACGTCTCTTAAAAATTTAGCACCAATAATATCTAATGCACATGTTTCAGATGCTAAGACATAACTATTACCTAGTTTTCCAATCACAAGTGGTCTTATGCCATATGGATCTCTTACCCCAATTAAAGAATTTTGAGTTAACATTACCAGAGCATAACCACCTTGAATTTGAAATATAGCGTCTACTATTTTATCTATTGTTTTTGGTCTTCTAGATTTTGCAATTAATTGAACAATAGTCTCGGTATCTGATGTTGAATAAAAAATTGCTCCATCTTCAACTAATTTATTTCTCAATGATATTGAATTAGTTAAATTACCATTATGGGCAACTCCTATACCACCTGCATTAGTGTCTGCAAAAAAAGGTTGAATATTTCTTAGACTATTACTTCCGGTAGTACTATATCGATTATGACCTATTGCATAGTTTCCTTTAAGTTTTTCTAGAACTTTTTCCTTGTTAAAATTATCACCAACTAAACCAAATCTTTTTTCTGAGTAATATTGTTTGCCATCAAAAGTTACAATACCACAGCCCTCTTGGCCTCTATGTTGAAGGGCGTGAAGACCTAAAGCAGTTAAAGCAGAGGCATCTTCAATATTACTTATACCAAATACTCCACATTCTTCTTTAAGTTTTGGATTATAGTTCTTCAATTTTTTCTTTAGAATTTTGGTAAGTTTTTTCATCTGGAAATTCTTTCAAAAGATAATTACTACCTTTCTCTATGTATGGAAAGGTATAAGATTTATCCACATTTATAGGCCATTTATCATAATTATACACGATATGGATAGCAGAAAAGATACATACTGAAATAATATAAGCTCTTAAAAATCCAAAAAAGAATCCAAATACTGTATCTAAACTTCCAATTCCGGTGTACTGAACTGCTTTACTAATTCCTTTGTTAATCAATAGAATCAAAAAGATAACTACAATAAATATTGTAATACCAAGGCCCACATCTAAAATATATTCATTATCAATTATGTCCTCTAAAAATGGTTTTATTCTTGGAAAAATTATCAATGTAATAACATAAGCCAGTAACCATTTTGCCATAGATAAAATACTAAGAACAAAACCCTTTTTGTAACATTTGATCAACGAAAAGATTGTAATCATTAGATAGATTAAATCTATTATAGAGGTTGCATCATAAAAATTAGCAATAAACTCTGACATTTATTATTTTTCAAAAGGTTTAATAATCAATATTAAAGAGGGCAAAAGGGTAAGCACTGAAATCATTGCAAACAACATTGCAAGTCCGGTAAATATACCAAAGTAAATAGTTGGAATGAATTTAGATAGAACTAAAATTGAAAAACCGAACACAATAGTAATTGAAGTATTTAAGATTGCTGTTCCCACTGTTGAATGGCAGGTTTTTAAAGTTTCTTTATAATCTTTAATTTTATTAAACTCCTCTTTAAATCTATAAATATAATGAATACTATTATCAACTGCTATTCCAATAGTAATTGCTGCTATTGTAATTGTCATCATATCAAGAGGTATACCGAGCATTCCTATAATTCCTAAGATAAAAAAAGCAGCAATAAAGTTTGGGACAACACCAATTAAAGATAGTTTAATGTTTCTAAATAAAACCACGAACATTGCAAAAATTCCAATCATAACTAATCCTAAAGTTAAAATTTGAGATTTAAATAAACTTTGCAATAGATTGTTAAATAGAATTAGTATTCCTGCTAATTTATAATGATCTTGTTTTACTCCAAGCTCATTTTGAAGATCATAATTTATCTTTCTAATTAAATCATTTCTTCTTAAGTTTTCTTGTGAGTCAATTATCCGTAAGCTAATACGAGCTTCATTATTTTCAATTGAAATATATGGATCTATGATTTCTGTTTTAATAGACTCAGGTATTTTGGAGTACAAAACCCCCATTTCTAGAGTTCCCAGGGGTTTATCATTATTAAGTTGAGTTGCAACATCAATAATTGAAGAAAAAGATAAAACCTTTCCTATTTGCGGAAGACTATCTAAATAGTTGTGAACATTTTTAATAGTATCAATTTTATCTTTTGTGAACCAATATTTTTCTTCATTTTGATTGTCATCACTACCCCAATCTTCAAATTCATCATCTTCTTCAGTCACTTCTTTTTTATTTTTTGGAAATTTTAGAATTACTTCAAGTGGAGTTGTTCCCCCAAGCTTTTCATCAATTAACTTCATTCCCTTATAAATTTCGGTCTCTTTGCTAAAATAGTTAATAAAACTATTTTCTACTTCTAATTTACTAATTCCAACCGCACTAAGCACTATTATTACAAATGTTAGAAAGAAAATTGGAGTTTTATAATTTATGGAAAGTTTTGCAAGAAATTGAGTTAACTTCGATCTTTCATCTTCGTTAACAGATATATTTTTTGTAGGCACAAAACTTAACAAGGTTGGAAGTAAAGTAAAAGTTATGACAAACGATGTTATCAATCCTAATGTCATCATCCAACCAAAATCAATAATAGGTTTAATTTCACTGAAGATTAAAGATAGAAAAGCAATTATAGTTGTCAACACAGTATAAAGAATGGGCCAAAACATTTTGTTAGTTGTTAGTGTTAAAATTTCTAAATTAGTTTTTGATTGAAAATTTTTTCTAAGTTGTAAAAACCTTGTACTCATATGAATATTCATTGCCATTGTTAAAATTAACATTAAAGCAATGAAGTTTGACGAGATCACAGTTACTTTCCATCCCAGCAAACCTAGTAATCCAGTCATTATTACAACAGAAAAAAAACAACTACTAATTGGAACAATTATCCAAATTATTTTCCTAAATACATACCAAAGAGTGGCAATAATAAATAATAAAACACCTAAACCAAAAACAATAATATCACTTTTAATAAAAGTCATCATGTCATCAGCAATCATTGGAATTCCACCTAAATAGATCTTTCCAATATCTTCATAGCTTTGAATTACATTTCTTATCTCTAAAATATTTTCATGATTTTTTTTTTTGATCTGATCTCGATATAGTTCCACTTCTTCTTTAGATTTTTTAGCAATATCTTTAAGTTCTTCATTTTTCTTTAAATTAACTATGATACCACTTGTTTTACCATCTTCACTGATTACAAAGTTTCTAAAAACAGGACTATCCAGTATTTCTTTAAATCCTCTATCTTTATCAACATCTTCATCTTTGAGAGTTTTAAAACTTTCTAATCTTTCTTGAAGAGGGGCGTCTGAATTATCAAGTAGTGGTATATCCAAAAGAGTAATTACACTATGAACCCAATCTAAACTTTGGATTTTATATTTTAAACTTAATAAATTATTAATTGAAGTATCAGAAACCATTCCATCATTAGGAGTATATGTAAGAACTAGAAAATCTTTTGATCCATATCGATCTGTTACTTCTTTTAAATATTTCAGGTCTGGATCACCTTCAATTAACAATGTTTCTGAAGATGCATCTAATCTAAAATCTTTTGAAAAATATCCAAAGGAAAATATAGCAATTAACAAAATTATGAAAACTGACTTAGGATTTTTAAGAATTATATTTTGATACAAATGACTAATCATTCGCTCTTTTATATTGGAAATTAATTAATTTGAGTATCTTTAAATTTCGTAAATCTTTCTTCAAATTCAAGAGTTATCTTGCCAATTGGTCCGTGTCTTTGTTTTCCAATTATAATTTCAGCTAAATGGGCGACTTCATTCATTTTAGCTTGCCACTCTGCATGCTCCACTGTAGCTTCTCGTGGTTCTTTTCTTTGTAAGTAATAACCTTCTCTATAAACAAACATTACAACATCAGCGTCTTGTTCAATTGATCCAGACTCTCTTAAATCAGATAATTGAGGTTTATGATCATCACGTTGTTCCACCTGTCTCGATAACTGAGATAAGGCTACAACTGGAACACCAAGTTCTTTTGCAATAGCTTTTAATCCTTGTGTGATCTGAGAGATTTCTTGAACTCTTCCATCTTTATTAAAAGTTGTACCCCTCATTAGTTGAATATAATCTACTACAATCATATCTAGACCATGAAGTCTTTTAATTCTTCTCGCTCTATTACTCATCGCTGCGATACTAATTGCTGGAGTTTCATCAATGAACAAAGGTAGTTCTGCAATATTTTTTGAAGTTTCTAAAAATTGATCAAATTGTTCATCTGAGATTCTACCACGCCTTATATCATTAGAACCAATACGTGCTTGTTCAGATAAAATTCGAGTTGACAATTGTTCAGAGGACATTTCTAAAGAAAAGAAAGCAATAGATGATTTCTTACCACTATCTTCAATATGTTTTGCTGCATTAAAAGCAATATTTGTTGCTAGAGATGTTTTTCCCATTGAAGGACGTCCAGCAATAATTATTAAATCTGATTGGTGTAATCCTCCAAGTTTATCATCCAAATCTCTTAACCCAGTTGGAACTCCAACTATTCCACCTTCATTTTTGTAAGCAGCAGAGGCCATTTCAATTGTTTGTTTCATTGCATCATCAAACTTAATTAAAGAAGAATTAAAAGATCCTTTTTCTGCTAAATCAAACAACAATCTTTCTGAATTTTCAATAATATTTTGACCACTTGTATCTAAATCATTTATTTTTGCATTATCTATAGTTTGTTCAGAAATTTTAATTAATTCACGTCTAACAAACATGTCATAAATAATTTTTGAATATTCTAAAGCTTGTCTTGTAGATGTAGAAAATTTTGTAATTTTAACTAAATATTCTGGTACATCTAAATCATCTTTTTCATCTTCAAAATAATTTTTTAAGGTAATAGGATTTGCCAACATACCTTTATAGATTAAGCCTTCAATAGCGTTGTAAATTTTTTGATGCATTGGATCGTAAAAATTTAGACTTGAAATTATTGTGCTAATTTCATCAAAAATTTCATTATTAACTAAAATCGAACCAATGACTGACTGTTCAGCTTCAATATTATTAGGAAGTTCTTTAAATTTGTCTTTTACAATACTTAAATTATTTTCCATTTACATAAAATACAGGAAGTTTAATTTTTAAAAATTTAAAAAAAGTGTTGTGGATGAAATTGTATAATTATTGAATAGTTTCAGCTGACAGAACATCAATAGTAATTTCAGCATCAACTGCTGAGTGCAATGAAACCTTTACTTTAAATTTTCCTAAGGATTTGATTTCTTGAATAGGTTGTATCATTGAAGGTTTAATATCGACTTTATCACTTTCTTTAATTAGCTTTGCAATCTCTGTTGGTTTAACTGAGCCATATAATTCGTTATTTTCTGTGTTTAGTTTTTTTACTATGTATTTTTTATTATTAATTTGTTCAAAAATTTTTTGAGCTTCTAATTTTTTTTCATTATCTTTTTTCGAAAGATCAGATTTAATTTTTTCTACTTCTTTAATATTTTCTTTTGATGCATACAAAGCCTTTTTATTGGCTATTAAAAAGTTCCTGGCAAATCCTCGTTTTACATTTATAACTTCTCCTATTTGCCCAATTCTTTTTACATTTTCTAATAAAATTACTTTCATTTTATAACAATGCTAAATTTCTAGCTCTTTTGATTGATAAAGATAACTCTCTTTGTTTTTTTTGACTTACATTTGTGATTCTTGACGGCAAAATTTTACCATTTTCAGACATATATTTTTTAAGTAATTTAATGTTTTTATAGTCAATCTGAGGAGCTCCTTTAACAGATAAAGGGCAACTTTTTTTAAATTTATATTTATTAGGCTGAAAAATACTTAATTTCGCAAAATTACTCTGCTTTCCTTTTTTATTTCCACTTTGTCTTTTTGGCATAATTAATTAGCTGTTTTTTCTTTTTTTTCAAATTTTTCACTATCTTCTCTTTTTGCAAAATAATTTGTATTTAAATCAAAGTTTTTAACTTTCACTGTTAGATATCTTAATAATTTTTTGTCAATTAATTCATTTTTTTCTAATTCTTCTACCATTGAACCTTTCCCTTTAATTTTGAAATGAATATAACTACCTTTTTTATTTTTTTTTATCAAATATGCTAAATTTAAAAGACCCCAATTTTCTGTTTTTATAACTTCACCATTATTTTTTTCTACAATTTTAGAGTATTTTTCTGTTAGTTGTTTAATTTCACTTTGGGATGCGTCTTGTCGAGCAATGATAGTGTGTTCGTATAAATTCATTTAAAATCTTTAATAAAACGTGAGGATATACTATTATAATTCTTTAATTACAATAGTAAAAAGGACAATATTTAAATATTTTTTCATATGTTTTCAGTTATTTTTCCAGGACAAGGCTCTCAGATAGTAGGGATGGGAAAAGAGTTCTATGATAAATTTGAAATTGTTAAAAATTTATTTAAAAAGGCTGATGATGTTTTAGGAATACCTTTGTCAAAAATTATTTTAGAAGGGCCTAAAGAAAAACTAGATTTAACTACCAACACACAACCTGCTATTTTTTTGATAAGTTATTCTATTTTTCAAGTAATCAAAAAAGAATTTAATATTGACCTTCATAAAGCAAAATTTTTTGCAGGTCACTCACTTGGCGAATATTCAGCAATTGCGTGTGCTGAATACCTTAATTTTGAAGATACAATCAAAATTTTAAAAATTAGAGGGGATGCCATGCAGAACTCAGTTCCAAAAGGTGAAGGAGGTATGATTGCGGTGCTTGGTTCTACAATTGAGAATATTGAAAAATTATTGATTGAAAATAAGAATAATTTTTTTGCAGAAATTGCTAATGATAATTCAATAGGTCAAATTGTAATAAGTGGAAGAAAAATAGATTTAGAAAAATTAAGTTCTTCTTTAAAAGAAAAAAAAATCAAAAATCTAGATCTTCCAGTTAGTGCTCCATTTCATTGTAGTTTAATGAAAAATGCGAAAAACATAATGACCAAAGAACTTGAAAAATTAGAATTTAGAAAAGGAAATAACACTCTAATTTCAAATATAACGGCAGATGAAATTTTTAATGCAGATGAGTTAAAAAACTTATTAGTTAGACAAATAGAAAATAGAGTTCGTTGGAGAGAAAGTGTGATAAATATGATAAATAAAGATGTAAATCAATTTATAGAAATTGGTCCTGGAAAGGTATTGTCAGGTTTGATTAAAAGAGTTAATAAAGATGTTGAAGTTAAGTCAATTAATACTGAAGAAGATATTAAAAATATTAAGATATGAAAGATTTAAAAAATAAAAACATAATTGTTACTGGTGCCTCAGGAGGAATAGGAAATTCAATAATTGAAAAATTAAATGAATGTGGTGCTAATATTTTGGCCTCTGGAACTAGGATTGAAAAATTAGAAGCTTTAAAAAATAAATTTAAAGACATCAAAATACTAAAATTTGATATTTCTCAAAGTGATAAAATTGAGGAGTTCATAGAAACTTCGACAAAAGAACTTGGTGGTTTAGATTGCATAGTGAATAACGCAGGGATTACTCAAGACAACTTAGCAATTAGAATGAGTATTGAGGAGTGGAAAAAAGTAATTGATATAAATTTAACGTCGACATTTTTATTGAGTAAATTTTCAATTAAAAAAATGCTTAAAAATAAAAAAGGTAAAATTATTAATATAACCTCTGTAGTTGGTCATACTGGTAATTTAGGGCAAACAAATTATACAGCTTCAAAAGCAGGTATTATTGCAATGTCAAAAAGTCTTGCAATAGAATATGCAAAAAAAAATATAAACGTTAATTGTGTTTCACCCGGATTTATCAAAACTGCAATGACAGATAAAATCGATGAAAAATTTAAAGAAATTATAATATCAAAAATACCATCAGCCAGACTTGGTGAGCCAGAAGACATTGCAAATGCAGTTCTTTTTTTGTCTTCTGATAAATCTGATTATATAAATGGAGAAACTTTGCATGTTAATGGGGGCATGTATATGGCTTGACAAACCAAGTAATTAAACTATTAACAATTTTATAACAAAAAGGATGAATATGTCAGAAGATGTTTCAAATAAAGTTAAAAAAATAGTAGCGGACCATCTAGGAATAGATGAAGCAAAAGTAACTGAAGAGTCTAGTTTTATAGATGATTTAGGTGCAGATAGTTTAGATACAGTTGAGTTAGTAATGGCTTTTGAAGAAGAATTTGGTTCAGAAATTTCTGACAGTGAAGCAGAAAAAATCTTAACTGTTGGTGATGCTGTAAAATTTATCGAAGGCAAAGCAAATTAAATATAATTAGATGCCCACCAAAAATGATGGGATAATGGTAATATTATCTTCTCCCTCTGGAGCTGGTAAGACAACTTTAGTAAACCTACTTTCTACACAAGATAATTTTGAGATCTCAATATCTCATACTACTAGACAGCCCCGTCCGAACGAAACATATGATAAAGATTATTATTTTGTTAATGATGACGAATTTAAAAGACTGATTAATAACGAGGAATTTTTAGAATATGCAAAAGTCTTTAATAATTATTATGGAACAACAAGAACACCTGTAATCGATAAATTAAATAAAGGACAAAATGTTCTTTTTGATATTGATTGGCAGGGAGCTGATCAAATTAAAAATAAAAAGTTAGATTATAAATTGATTACTTTTTTTATATTACCACCAAGTAAAGAAATCCTGTTTGAACGTTTATCAAATAGAGACATGAAAGATAAACTGATAGTCGAAGAACGAATGAAACAGTTTGAGAGAGATGTTCTACATTGGATTAATTATGATTATGTGGTGATCAATGATAATTTAGATAATTGTTATTCTAGAATAAAAAAATTAATTAATGCAGAAACTACAAATGGTTCTAAGGATTATGATCTTAATTTTATAAGAAAGCATGTTGAAAAACTAACTATTTAACTTTTCGTATTCATCTGTAAGTTTATAATAAGTTTCATAATTAAGATTTTGAGGCCTCATATTTAGACTAATATTAAGTTTTTCTGTTATTTGAGAACTTCCTTTAAATAATTGATTGAAAGGTTTTTTTATCATTTTTCTTCTATGCATAAAAAAAATTCTAGTAATTTTTTCTAAATTGTATGGATTTTGAATTGTATAAAAATCTTTTTTTGGTTTAAAAAAAAGAATACTACTATTAATTTTTGGCCTAGGGGAAAAACTTAAGGGACTTACATCACAAACTTTTTCAATTTTTAATTTCCAGTTAGACAGTATCGATAAACGACCATAATTTTTTGTATTAAAATTTGCAATTATCCTATCGGCAACTTCTTTTTGAAACATCAGCACCAGACAATCAAACCAATATCTATTTTTTAAGTTCAAAATCCATTTGCATAAAATTTCAGTTGAGATGTTGTATGGTAAGTTTCCAAAGACTATTAGGTTATCGTTGTTTAATGAATTTTCTTCAACATTTAAAACATCATCTTTTAGTATTTTGATTTTATCACCAAATATTTTATATAAATGATCTACAAGATCATTATCTTTTTCAATAACTATAAATTTTTTTGGTTTTTTTTTGAGTAATGCTGATGTTAAATTGCCTGTACCAGGACCAATTTCTAGAATATCTTTATTTTGTATTTCTACTATGTCAGTAATTATATCAATTATATTTTTATCTATAAGAAAATTTTGACCAAGACTTTTTTTAGCTTTTATCATCTTAAATCTAAAAATTTAAGCGCATTAATCAAACTTTTAGGATTTGAAATATTTTTTCCAAACATTTTCTCGTTTGGACCATGATCTGGTGTAATTCTTAGAAAAGGTAAGCCCATGGTAATATTTATCGCATCAAATTCATAAAGAGTTTTAATTGGAGTTAATACTTGATCATGAAACATACCTAGAATAACATCAAATTTTTTTCTGTTTGCTTTTAAAAAAATTGTATCAGCTGAATAGGGACCTTTAACATTAATTCCTTTTTTTGATTTATTTTTAATAGCAGATGAAACAATTGTTTTATCTTCATTGAATTTTAATATACTTTCACAATGTGGGTTTAGACCTACCACAGCTATTTTTGGTTTAATTTTCAGGTGTTTCTTATAAAAATTATTTAAAATCTCAATCTTTTCCTCAATTAATTTTTTTGTAATTTTTTTGGAAACTAAACTAATTGGTAAATGGGTAGTTACAGGACAAACAGATAAATCTTTGTTATATATTAACATACCTGTCTTTTTAGTAAATTTACTGGAAATAAATTCTGTTATACCTAAAAATCTTTTGTTTAAAAATTCATGTTTATTTATAGGTGCATTGATAAGCTTATTTGAACAACCATTTTTAATTAAATTAAATGCTATTTCAAAACATTTATTAATATATATATTTGATTGTAGTAATTTTTTTTTATGATTTTTAGGATTTTTTAAATCAACATTAATAATATTTATCTTATTTTTAACATTTATATTTTTAAAATTATTCATTTTAATTAAATGAATTTTTTTTTTAAAATTTAATTTTTTTATTTCAATTTGTATTCTTTGAAAATTTCCAATTAGTATCAGTGGACTTTTATAATTCTTATTTTTAAGTGCTTTAAAAAGAATTTCACAAAAAATACTTTTGGGTCTCCCCATAACGATTATTATAGGTTTAAAAATTTTCAACATAATATTTATTTGCTATTTTTTTGTAATGGATTACTGAAAATTCATTGAGCTGTCGATTTTTTTCAGCAAGTTTAATTTTTGCTAACTCTTCTTCTCTATTAAATTCATTAAAAGGAACATCTTTAATTTCATTTACTTTTATAATTATACTGCCTCCTGGAGTAAGAATAGGTTTTGAAACTTGAGTAGCTTCTAAGAATATTATTTCATCTAAAATAATTTTACTAAGTTGATTTTGATTAACCCAGCCAATAGAACCACCTATTTTTGATGAGGCTGATATACTGTAAATCGATGCCGTATCTTTAAAACCGATTTTATTAATTGAAGAAATAATTTCATCATACTTTTCTTTATAATTTTCTTTATTATTCTCTATAAAAACTATTTCTGATAGATTAAATGATTTTTGGCTACTTTTATCACTTTCTATCTTGTCTAAATTTGATTTAATTTCATCTTCATTAATTGTAATTTTGTCATTATAAAGATCAAAAATAAGCTTATTCCAAGTTTGTTCTACTATGAGTTTTTTTCTTAGTTCATCAATTGTAAAATCAAATGTAATTAAATAATCTTTAAATTCATCCAGGCTGGCGAGATTTAATTCTCTTATAAAATTATCAATTATTGGTTCAATAACGTTGCTTTCGTAATTGACCACGTAATGTTTTTCTATTTCTCTTTTCTTTATTTTTTCTTTAATTAAAGAATCTGAAGCAATTTTTTTTATTTTGTTTAGATCAATTTCTTTAAAATTTTTATTTAAAGCTTTGAGATAATTTTGTTCTTTAATAATATCATAATTAGTAATTATTTCATTATTTACTTTAAACTTAATTTTATATACATCACTATTTGCAATTGCTTGAGTTTGAACAATAAATATCAACAAAAATAATTTGTAATAAATTTTTTTCATTATTTGATAGTTGGCGAGTTAACCGAGGTAAATGGTATTAATGTAAGAGAAAAAAACAATTCTTCATTTGGCTTGACGTCTCTATCTTCATAATAATTTTTATTATATTCTATAGATGCAGTTAAACAATCATTTTTATATTCATAAATTAGATTATAAAATTCAGTGAGATCTGTTTTTCTATTTCTTCTAGTATTAAATAGGATGGAATTATTATTATCAAATCCATATTTTATTTTTCTTGCAAAATAACTATTTTGACCAATCTCGTTATTCTCTTCAAGAAAATCAAATGATGTAACAAAGTTATTTATAGTAATATCTGTTTTGATTAAATTATAGTCTACTGATTTCAGGTCATTGTCTGCAGAGAAATTATATGTAAAATCTATATTTTTATTTGGGAAAAAGCTTATTTCACCTACTATATCTGATCTTTTTGTCTGCATTTTTGTTTTTTTTGGAAGATTGTCATCATTTATATCTCTAAAGATTTGACCTAAACTAGACTTAAAAATAGTAGAATTGTCCTTTTTTGATACATCGTAGTCAAAACCTAAGGTCAAAGACTGACCTCCCTCTAATGAGTCACTTAAACCCAGTCTATTATCAGAAAAAATATTAGATACATAAATATTTCTATCTAATCCTTGAATATTTTCATTTCTAAATGGACTATATTTTAAATTAATTTTTGGTGTTAAATTTGAGATAAGGAATTTACTTTCTTTTTTAAGAGGATATTTAATATTGTAATCAAATAAAATAAAATTATCATTTTTCAATTTATCTTGATAGCTATTAGAATTTTTTCCATCTTTTGTAGTATTCTTAAAACTTAAATTAAAATTATTCACGAACCCTTTTTTAAAAATAAAGTTTTCAGAATTATAATTAAAGTCATTAATAATGTAATTCTCAGTTACATTTGTATTATTTTTTTGTTTAGCCCCATAACTTGAAAAGATTAAATCTCCATTAAAATTTGAATTAAGTGAAATTAATTTTGAGATTTTAAAACTTGGCAATATAAATTGATATTTATCAGAGTCTTTTTCTTTAGTTAAATCTTTGAATACAGAAGTTTCTATCATTACGTCAAGATCATCAGTACCTGCCTCAAATTTAAGATATGAGTTCAATAAATCTTGGTTACTCTGAGTTATTGACTCTTTTAAATTTTGATGTTTTATATATGTATCATTGGATGTGTTTTCAAAATTAATTTCAATATTTGAATAATCAAATTTTTCACTTACGCTGTTGATTATTGTATTTGAAAATATATGTGACTTTGAACCATTATCATGTTTATTTAAACTAAAATCACTTATATGTTTATGGTTTTTTCCTACTTGACGATATTCATTTTCGATTAAAAAATCATTGTTAAGATACAATCTAGGTTTAATAGTTAAATCTTTATCTTCCGAAATTACATGGTAATACGGAATCTTCAATGAGTTTCCTGAATTTGATGAAGATATCACTGAAGGAATCAAAAAACCTGACTGTCTTTTAACAGTAGGATCTGGGTGAAAAAATTTTGGAAAATAAAATATTGGTTTATCATAAACCCTTAGCCAAGCTTTATTATATTTTATAAGTTTATTTTCTTTATCATGAATAACTTCATCTGCCTCTAACGACCATGGCGGACAACTATCTGAAGGTTCACAAGATGTAAAAATACCTTTTTTTATAGTTGAAATCGATTTATCAGAAATAATTGAATTGCCTTTTAATCTTGAATTTTTGCCCAGACCCCCGTTTTTTGTAAAATAAATTTCAATATCTTTTGCTGCTAATTGATCGCGACTCAAATCTATTATAACATTTTTAGAGTTGTAAGTATTAGAGTCTATATCATTAAAATTTATTTTTTCTGAATTAAAAATTTTATTTTTATTATAGTAATTAAAGTTAATCGCTTCGATTTTATTTTTTAATGAATCAATTAAAATTGTTTTTTTATCTGATTTTAAAATTTCATCTTTTCTCAAATAATTTAAATTTGATGTATTAATTGTATAACCATTATTGAAATAAATTATCGTTTCATTTTTGGAAATTATTAGTTCTTTATTTTTATCATATTCGATTTCATTACTTTTTAGAGTAACATTATTAGTTTCATCAAAAATTTTTACATTACCGTAAAAAAATAATTTATTTGTAGTTTTATAAAATCTAGTCTCATCAGCAGTTGCAATTATTCCATCTACAGTCGTAATCTTAACTTCTTCCTTAGCAATTATAAGATTTTGATTATCACTATACTCAATATATTTACTTTCAAAATCAAAAAAATTTTCTGATGAAAACAAATTCGAACTGGATATAAGATATAAAGATATTAATAAAATTATTTTATTTTTCATTAATTCTAACTATACCAATCGAAGTTATAAAAAAAAGAATAAGCAAAGGAAACCAAACAGAAACAAGTAAGGGTAGTTTTTCATTTTTTCCAATAACGCCAAAAAAGTTATTCAAGTAGTATATTATTACTGAAAACAAAATTCCTATTGTTAGTATTGAAATTTTACTTTTGTTTAGATTAATATTATTCATAAAAACAATTGAAAAAACAGAAATTATTAGCAAATAAAAAGGAAATGAATATATTTTTTGCAGCTGATAATCAACTTCTATAGTTGAGTAATTGATTGATTTATAATCAGTTTTGAGTTTATTTAATTGCCAAATGGATAATGAGGATAAATCAGAATATAAATTGTTTATCTTTGTATAATTGAAGTTAGTGACGAGCTCAATTTTATTAACAACTTCATTTGAGTTAATACCACTTAAAATATTTGCGTTGCTTAAAATCCAAATTGTGTGAGTGATATCAACCTTTGGAGAATATATTGTTTTTTGATAATTAAAATTTTTATCAAGGATAGTTAAAGTTACATCTCTTAGTAATTTATTATCTACAGTTTCAGCATTTACAAAAATTATATTGGTTTCATTTTCATCTTTGATCCAAAGACCATTTTCAGTTATCGATGCCAGATATTTATTGTCTTTAGTGAATTGATTTTTAATATTTATATAATTAAATTTTAAAATTGCGGCCAAGTTATAAAAAACTACGATCATAAAAATTCCCAAGATGAAAGTGTTTAATCCTAACAACTTAAGAATTTGATAATTACTTAAGCTATTATTTTTGAAAGTATTTAGTTCATTTTTTTCGTTTAAATCTACAAATAAAAACATGATACTTAATAAAACTATAAATGGGAAAAGTTGATAAATTAAATTAGGTAAATTCAAAAATATTAATAATAAAGGAACATGATAACTTATATCCATTTCAGAAAAAAACTTTAGCTCTTCTAAAACACTCATTATAAAACCAAGTACAAGAAAAACAAAAGATACTTTAAAAATATTTTGATAGAATTTTTTTAATAAATATTTTTGATATGTTTTTAAAATAATCATTTAGAGTTTTTTTGATTTAATTGAATATAAATAATAAAGTGTTAGAAAAGTAATCATAATAAATAAAATATTATAAGTGTTATAAATCATATTTTTTGAAATTAAATTTATTGATACTTCTGATAAAATAACAAAAAAAGTTCCTATTAAAAAAATAGTAAATTTCCATTTATTATAACTCGAGTGAACATGAGATTTCAAAACTAAAAATGAAACAATAGAAGCGATTAAAATAATATAAAAGGGTTTAAAAGTTCTTTTATACATCTCCTGAAATAAATTTTTTTCAATTCTTTTTGAGCAATCAAAATTTATGAATTGTATCTTTATTTCTTTCTTAAAGCTCGATAAACAACTCAATATATCTTTTGAAGAGATCTCTTGAATTTTAGAGTCAGTAATTGTTTTTGTAGAATATTTACTTAGGTCAATCTTAGTTTCATCAAAATTAAAAATTGTACTTTTTTGTTTTATATTTGTACTAATTATTTTTCCAGACTTTAATAACAATATTTTTTCATCTGAAAAATTAATAATATTTCCATTTTTAGCAACAATCACTTGCACATTTTTCTTGTTGCTAGAATCTTTTAAAAAAATATTTTCGATAGAATTTTTATTTTTACTATCAATAAAAACAGTCAGATCTTTTACTGTATCTATAAATTGTTTTGGTTTAATAAGTGAAGGAAAAAAATCTAGGTTTGAAGATCTTATTTTTATTCTTGCTTTATCTTGAGTAAAAGGAACTAGCCAAAAGGAAACTAATATCAAAAAAAATATTAGCATTAACGATATTTGTAAAATAAAATTTAAGAAATTAATTTTGCTAATATTATTTGACCAGTATATTAGTAGTTGGTTGTTTTCCTCATAATTTGTTAACACATAATACAACGCTATAAAAAAAGATAATAAAAAAGTTTTACTAAAAATCTTGGGAATATTTAAAATTGAATAGCTGAAATATGTTTTAAAACTATGCCCATCTTCAGATACAATATCTAAATAATTTACAGCCTGTAATATCCATATTATAGAAACCAAAGTAAATGATGTTAAAAAAAATATTTTTAAAACATCCACAAAAAATTTAGTATAGATAATTTTTTTCATTGATTAAAATTTAATTAAATATATATCACTTACTTATTATTGTTGTTAAAAATATGACTATTCAAATTAATTATAAAAGCACTAATTTCAAAAAAAATTCAAATAATTTTGTGTTATTTGTTAATGAAAATTTTAATATTAGTAGCTTAAATAAACATATTTCAAAAAGTGAATTTTCTTATATATCTGATTTATTAAAAACAAGTGATTTAAAAAAAGATATTCTTTCTTTTAAAATTAACTCGAAAAAAACAATATTTTTAGTGTCTGTCAAAAAAGATATAAAAATATCAGAAATAGAAAATTTAGGAGCTAAATTTCATAGTTTTTTGAATAATGAAAAGAATAGAGAATATGTTGTAAACTCGGACACAATTTTTACTAAGATAAATAATTTTGTAGGATATTTTTTACATGGATTAAAATTAAAATCCTATCAATTCAATATTTATAAATCAAAAAAAAATAAAAAAACAATTTCTATACTCGTTATAGGAAATAAGAATAAAATATCTAAGCAAGATCATTTAAAATTTAAAGCAATAGAGCAAGGAAGTTTTTTTGCAAGAGACCTTGTGTCAGAACCAGGAAATGTTCTTCACCCAGATGAATATGCAAAAAGAATAAACACACTTAAAAAATTAGGATTAAAAATAAATATATTTGATAAAAAGAAATTAAAAAAACTTGGAATGAATGCCTTGCTTGGTGTAGGTCAAGGAAGTATTCGTGGATCATACCTTGTAACGATGGAGTGGAATGGAGCAAAAAATAATTCTAAACCCTTAGCTTTTGTCGGAAAGGGAGTTTGTTTTGATACTGGAGGTTACTCATTAAAACCTGCAAAGTTTATGGAAGATATGACTTATGATATGGCTGGCTCAGCAACTGTGGTTGGTTTGATGAAAAATTTAGCTATTAGAAAGGCAAAAATAAATGCTGTTGGTGTTGTGGGCCTTGTAGAAAATATGGTAAGTGGAAATGCACAAAGGCCTGGTGATATTGTAAAATCTTATAGCGGTCAAACAATTGAAATACTAAATACAGATGCCGAAGGTAGATTAGTTTTAGCTGACGCTTTAACTTACACAGAAAAAAAATATAAACCTAGATTTATTGTAGATCTTGCTACTTTAACTGGTGCTATAATAGTTTCATTAGGTTCTGAATATGCTGGTTTATTTTCAAATGATGAAAAGTTATCAAAACAATTATTAGATGCAGGTAATAAAGTGGAAGAAAAATTATGGAGAATGCCTCTACATAAAAACTTTGATAAACTTATAAATTCAAAAAATGCAGATATGCAAAATATTAATTATGTTGGAGGTGCTGGATCTACAACTGCAGCACAGTTCTTACAAAGATTTATTTTAAATAAAACACCTTGGGCACACTTAGATATAGCAGGTATGGCATTCTCAAAATATGGAGGGGCTCTTAATTCGGGTGGGGCAACAAGCTATGGAGTAAGATTATTAAATAAATTAATAGAGGATAATTATGAGTAATACAGAACAAACACTATCAATCATCAAGCCAGATGCAGTTGAAAGAAACTTAGAAAATGAAATAAAAGAAATGTTTAAAAATAAAGAGTTTTCAATTGTACAAGAAAAAAAAATTCAAATAGAAAAATCAGAAGCAGAAAAATTTTATAAAGTTCATGAAACAAAACCTTTTTACAACGATTTATGTGCTTATTTGTCTTCAGGACCTATTGTAGTTATGATTTTAGAGAAAGAAAATGCTGTTATAGCAAATAGAGAATTAATGGGTGCAACCAATCCAAAAGATGCACAAGAAGGAACTATTAGAAAAAAATATGGTATTTCTATTGATAAAAATTCAGTCCATGGCTCTGATAGTCTAGAAAATGCTAAGATAGAAATTGATTTTTTTTTTAAAGATTAGATAAAATTTTCTTCAATGCTCTTGGATATAGAAGATGTTCTTGTTTAAGAACTCTTTTTGTAAGTTTATCACAGGTATCGTTTTTAAAAATTTTAACTTTTTTTTGAAGAATAATCTTTCCAGAGTCTAGTTTTGCACTTACGTAATGAACAGTACATCCAGAACATTTTTCTTTATTATTTATAGCTTTTTGGTGTGTATTTAATCCTTTATATTTAGGCAATAAAGATGGATGAATATTTATTATTTTACCCCTAAACTTTTTAATTAAATTATTTGATAAAATTTTCATAAACCCAGCCAAACAGACCAAGTCTATCTTATTTTTTTTTAATTCAACTAAAATATTTTTTTCTGCATTTTTTTTATTTAGGTAATTAATAATCTTTTTCTTTATCTTAAATTTTCTGGCATATTTTAGTCCTTTGGCTGTTTCTTTATTTGATATAACTAACTTAATTTCATATTTTGATTTTTTTTTAAAAGAGTCTAAAATCAAACTTTTTAAATTGCTTCCGTTACCAGAAATGAATACCGCAATATTAATCTTTTTAATTCCAGTTAATTTTGGCATTCATTTTAACTTTATTTTTACCTCGAATAATTTTTCCAATCATATAAGGCTTATATTCTTTTGGAAAATATCTATTAATCTTTTTTAAATTTTTAGAACTAATGATTAAACAAAAACCAACGCCACAATTAAAAGTTTTTAACATTTCTTTATCAGAAACATTATTTTGTTTTAACCATTTAAATATCTTTAAAGTTTTAATTTTATCTAAATAAATATCAGCACATAATCCATCAGGTATTACTCTTTTAATATTGTCTGATAATCCACCGCCTGTAATATTCGCACAGCCATTCAATAGTTTTTTTTTAATTAAATTAAGCACCTCATTTACATAAATTTTAGTCGGTCTTATAAGTTCATTTTTTAAAAAATTATTTTTTTTAATATCTACTTTTTTTTTATCTAATATGTGTCTTACCAAAGAATATCCATTAGAATGAACCCCAGAAGATGGAATAGCTAATATCAAATCTCCATTCTTTATTTTTTGTTTGTTTAATATTTTATTTTCATCAACAACACCAACTGCAAATCCCGCAATATCAAATTTCCCTTTTTCATAGGTGCCTGGCATCTCAGCAGTTTCACCCCCGACAAGTTCACAGTTTGCTATTTTACAACCTTTAATGACTCCTTTAAGAATAGATTTGAGTTTTTTTAAATCAATTTTGTTAATAGAAATATAGTCTAGAAATAATATTGGCTGTGCACCTTGAACAATTAAGTCATTTACACTCATTGCCACAAGATCAATCCCAATAGTATCATATTTATTTAATAAATTTGCTATCTCAATTTTAGTTCCAACACCATCTGTGCAGGCAACTATTTTTGGTTTTTTTACATTGTTGGGAAGGTCTGAAATGGAGCCAAATCCACCAATATTTTTGAACTTTTTGTTGCCTTTTTTTTTTGATGATATCTTTGATATGAAATCTACAAATTTATCAGCCGCACTTATGTTGACGCCACTTTTTTTATAGGTAAAGAGTTTTTTATTCATTACAATATTATTTAAAATAATTATGTATTATCAAAAATTCTTATATATTTTTTTTGTAACTCTAGCTCTAAATTTATCTTTTTTTTCCACAATGAAGGTAAATGCTAAAGCTTTTTTAATAGATGAAATACAGATATCAGAAAAATTAGAGAACAATTTCAATAAAGATATTCTTATAAATAAGGGTTTTAAAAAAGCTTTTAAAGAATTGATGACTACTTTGGTTAAAACTGGAGACTTAGCCAAAACTAATGATATTAGCATAAATGAAATTAAGAGTATGATTGAAACATTTTCAATTAAAGAAGAAAAATTTATTCAAAAAAAATATAGTTTAAATTTAGGAGTTTCATTTAATAAAAAAAAAATTTTTAAATATTTGTCATCTAAAAACATATTTCCAACTCAAATTTTTAGAGAAAAATTTTTATTTATTCCAGTAATTATAGATCAGTTTAATAGTGATCTCTTAGTGTTTTCAAATAACCCAATTCATAAAAATTGGAAAAAGGTAGATAAAAAAAGTTTTTTGATTGAGTATATTTTACCTACAGAAGATTTAGAAGATTTTAATTTAATTAAAAAGAATTATTCAGAACTAGAAAATTATGATTTTAATGAAATAATAAAAAAATATTTTTTAAACCATTCTATTATTGCTTTAATTTTTAAGGATGATCATCAAATAAAAGTTTTATCTAAGATTAATATAAAAGATAAACAAGTTATAAAAAGTAACACTTTTGAAGATATTGATTTTGATAATGAAGAGAACTTAATATCTTTAATTGATAATTTAAAAAATATATACGAAGATTTTTGGAAAGATCATAACTTAATCAACTCTTCAATTAAACTTTCTCTTTCAATAAAAATTGATAATAAAAATTTTAATTTAACAACAGAATTTGAAAAAACTTTAGATAAGATTGATTTAATAAGTAGCTATTCTATTATTAAGTTTGATCAAAATTTTATATTCTATGAGGTAATATTTAATGGAACCCCGAAAAATTTTATCAACATCATGAATAATCAAAATTATAATTTTGATACCCAAAATAAAACATGGATTTTAAAATGAAAAATTTGAATCAATTAATTATCAAGTTTGATCATGAACAAAATTTTAAAGATGATGATTTTTATGTATCAAGTAGCAACAAGCATATTTTTACTTTATTAAATCAATGGCCAAAATGGGAAAAAAACTTCTTAAATATAAGTGGAGAAAAGTTTTCTGGAAAAACTCATCTTGTAAATATGTTTATTAAAAAATTTAAAGGCATCAAGTTTGAAGCAAATTCATTTACTGATAAAAATCTCAAAACTATTAAAATTCATGAAAATATAATTTTAGAAAATTTAGATAAAAATGTTGACGAAAAGTTAATCTATAGTTTATTTAATATTATTGATTTGGATAATAAGTTTATTATTACTACATCAACAAAACCCATTGTGGATTTAGATTTTTCATTGGTTGATTTGAAATCAAGAACAAAAAATTTTTTATTACATAAGATAGAAAAACCGAATGATGAATTGATGTTTGCCCTGATATTAAAAAATTTATCTGACCGTCAAATATCTATTGATAAAAAACTTGTAGATTTTATTATCAAAAGAATAGAAAGATCGTATAGTAAAATATTTGAATTTATATATAAAATTGACGAATTAAGTTTAAAAAAGAAAAAACCAATTGATTTTAAGATTATAAAAGAGATTTTAGGAGAATAATTGAGCAATAAATTTCGAACACATAACTGTAATAAACTACGTAAAGAAAATGTTGGCAACAATGTTATTCTTTCAGGATGGATTAATAAAAAAAGGGACCATGGAAACTTATTATTTATTGATCTTAGAGATAACTATGGAATTACTCAGTGCATAATTGATAAAGAAAATTCAAATTTTATCGAATTAGAAAAAACTCAATTGGAAACAGTCATAAAAATTGAGGGAAAAGTTGTGAATAGATCAAAAGAAACAATTAATAAAGAAATTCAAACTGGTGAAGTTGAAGTTGTAATAAATAAATTTAAAGTTCTTGGAAGTTGTAAAGAATTACCTTTGCCAGTATTTAGTGACCAAGAATATGCAGAAGATATTAGGCTTAAATATAGATTTTTAGATTTAAGAAGAAAAAAAATTCATGAAAATATTATTTTAAGATCAAAAGTAATTTCATTTATAAGAAATGAAATGAATAAATTAGGTTTCTTAGAATTTCAAACCCCAATTTTAACCTCATCAAGTCCAGAGGGGGCTAGAGATTTTTTAGTTCCGAGTCGATTAAACCCAGGTAAATTTTATGCTCTTCCTCAAGCTCCACAACAATTTAAACAATTAATTATGGTATCTGGATTTGATAAATATTTTCAGATAGCACCTTGTTTTAGGGATGAGGACGCAAGAGCAGATAGAAGTCCAGGCGAATTTTATCAATTAGATTTAGAAATGTCTTTTGTTGAACAAGAAGATGTTTTTAATGTAGTCGAAAAATTATTAGTAAATACTTTTAAAGAATTTTCTAATAAAAAACTACTATCTGATAAATTTCCTAGAATTACATATAAAGAAGCAATGTTAAAATATGGAACTGATAAACCAGATCTTAGAAATCCATTAATCATCAATGATATCACAGATATTTTTTCAAGAGATGATGTAACATTTGAAATTTTTAAAAAACTTGTAAAATCTGGATCAATTGTAAGGTGTATTGTTACTAAAAACACCAAAGATAAACCAAGAAGTTTTTTTGATAATATTGATAAATGGGCAAAAGAGCAGGGAGCTTCAGGTCTAGCATATTTTACAATAGAAAAAGATTTTTCAGCAAAAGGACCAGTTGGGAAGTTTTTTTCTCAAGAGTCATTAAAAGAAATTATGAAGTTAACAAATGCCGAGGTAGGTGACAGTATATTCCTAGCTTGTTCTAAACAAAAAGAACTTGAAAAAATTATATCTTCCGCAAGAGACAAGATAGCAAAAGACTTAGATTTGATAAATAACGAAATTTTTGCATTTTGTTGGATTGTTGATTATCCAATGTTTGAAAGAGACGAAATAAGTAATAAAATAGAATTTAGTCACAACCCTTTTTCAATGCCGCAAGGAGAAATAGACAAGATTAATTTTGATAAACCTCTCGACATTCTTGCTTACCAATATGATATTGTTTGTAACGGTGTCGAATTATCATCTGGCGCAATAAGAAACCACATTCCAGAATTAATGTATAAACTTTTTTCTATTTCCGGTTATTCAAAACAAGATGTTGATAAAAAATTTAGTGGAATGATTAATGCTTTAAGTTATGGTGCACCACCACATGGTGGTATCGCCCCAGGAATAGATAGAATAGTAATGTTGCTAGCTAACGAAAAAAATATTCGTGAAGTTACGATGTTTCCTATGAATCAGAATGCTCAAGATTTGATGATGAATGCACCCTCAGAAGTTAGCGAAAAACAATTAAAAGAACTTGATATTATTCTAAAAACTAAAAAATAATTATTTTTTACCTTTAAGACTAATTTTTACATCAGATAAGTCTACAAGATTTTTTTTGTAATTATTTCTTACAAATCCTTTGCTAGTTATATCCTTAACTATTCTTAACAGTTGATCATGATCTTCAGAATTTTGTTCGTTTGAACTAGCTACTTCTGATCCACCAATTGATGGAGTGTGAGCTAAATCTTCTCGATTTTGATATGAGATTGCTAATTCCCTAAAGATATAATCAAGGATTGATGATGCACTTAATATTCTATCATTTCCATGAACTTTACCAGATGGTTCAAATTTAGTACCAACAAAAGCACTTATATATTCATCCAAAGGTACACCATATTGTAAACCAAGAGATACAGCTATTGCAAAATTATTCATTAATGCCTTAACTAATTCTCCCTCTTTACTTGTGTCGATAAAAATCTCACCAATTTTACCATCTTCATATTCACCAGTATGAAGATAAACTTTATGATTTCCAATAGTCGCTTTTTGGATGTAGCCTTTTCTTCTGTCGGGCATACCAAATCTTTTACCAGATTTTTCAGAATTTTTTAAAACTTGTGTAACAGATTTTTCAATATTTTGATTTTTAGAATCATCATTTTGAGCAACTAAATCGATTTTTTTATCAATAATTTTATTATTATTTGGATCTAAATTTTTTGTTTTTCTATTGTCCAATTTAACATCCAGTACTTCAAATTTTCCGTCATCTCTCTTTTCAAGATTCTTAAGTTCAGTTTCATTGATATCATCTAAATAATGATTAACTTTGAAAGTACACGTGTAATAAGTCTCAACTAAATATTTTGCCATTTTACCTCAATTTAAAAAATTAATTTTGAATTATGAATCATTTAATTTATATACAATTCCATATTTTAGTCTAATTTATTTTATACAATTAAAAATTGAAAAAAAAAAAATTGAATGTTGACACTTTTTAAAAAAATTTTCATTTGGTGGAATCAAGATACTTTTGGAACGAGACTAAAAACCCTTTTATTCGGAAAATTAGTTGGATCTGATTCTTTTGGCAATAAATATTATGAAGGTAAAAGTGGTAAAAGGTGGGTAATATATTCAAGTCAAGTTGATGCGAGCAAGATACCTGTCGAATGGTATTCATGGATGCATTTTATTCCAAATAGAATTGAAAAAAATCATGACTTAAAAAAATATAGTTGGCAAAAACCTCACCAATTAAATAAAACAGGAACAGAAGAAGCATACTATCCATATAAAAATCAAGAAAATGTCATTAAAAAAAAATATAAAAGTTGGAAATCAAAGTAAGTTTTTAATTTTTATAATTATTAGTTTTTTATTATTTAAAATCACTTATGCTAGATCGGCAAATAATATAATTGGTGTTAAAACTGATATTAAAATTTTAGACAAAATTAGTTCTAAAAATGAATTAGTTAATTTAATTAATGGTGAGGAATATATTTATAAGGATTTAGCGATTAAAAGTATGAAATGTACAAACTCAGAGTTTGATGATAATCAAGAAATTAAAGCATACATACAGGTAAGAGATTTAACTAAAAATGATAATGATAAAGTATATGTCTTTAATGGATGGATGTTTTCATCTAGTCCATCGATAACACCTTTTGATCATCCCGTTTATGATATATGGCTTGTGAAATGTAATTAAATTATTTTGTCTTTATCAAGCCAACTAACATTAAAATCTGAATCTATAAATTTTTTGTGGTTAAGTAACTTTTTATGCAAAGGAATAGTAGTTGTTATTCCTTCAATCACAAATTCATCAAGAGATCTATTCATTCTTTGAATAGCTTCTTGTCTGTTTCTGCCATGACATATTAATTTGCATACCAAACTGTCATAATATGGAGTTACTTTATAACCCTGAAATATTGCACCATCTACCCTAGTTCTAAAACCTGATGGTTGATGACACATTTCTATAGTTCCAGGTGAAGGTTGAAAGTTTTTACTAGCATCCTCAGCATTAATTCTACATTCTATTGCATGGCCTCTTGGCATTATATCAGTTTGTTTAAGAGCAGTTTCGCCAGAAAAAGCTATCCAAATTTGTTCTTTGATAATATCAATTCCAGTCACCATTTCTGTTACTGGGTGTTCTACTTGAACTCTAGTATTCATTTCTAAAAAATAAAATTTGCCATCTTCATAGATAAATTCTACGGTACCAGCACCTTCGTAACCAATTTTGCTTACCATTTTCACAGTTCTTTCAAAAAGATCTTTTCGAACTTCTTCGTTTAAAACTGGACTAGGTGTTTCCTCTATAAGTTTTTGATGCCTTCTTTGAACAGAGCAATCTCTTTCATGAAGATGTACTGTTCTATTTTTCCCTGCTAATATTTGAACTTCTATATGTCTTGGATTCAGAAAAAATTTTTCTAAATAAATCTCATCATTTCCAAAATATTTTTTTGCTTCAGATCTTGCAGTGGAAAACAATGTCTCAAATTCTTCTTCTTTGTAAACGATTTTCATTCCCTTACCACCACCCCCAGCAGATGCCTTGATTAATACTGGAAACCCAATTTTTTTACAGAGTTCTTTTGCTTCTTTAATATCTTTAACTCCATCTTCAGATCCCTCAATAACTGGTAAACCATTTTCCTTAGCAATTTTTTTAGCTTGAATTTTATCCCCCATCATTTGTATTAACTTTGAAGAGGCTCCAATAAATTTAATATTATTTTCCTCTAAAACTCTCGCAAAATTTGCATTTTCAGATAAAAAACCATATCCAGGATGTACAGCTTCAGAATTTGTGATTTCTATAGCTGACATTAAAGCAGGAATATTTAAATAACTATTGGCTGGTTGATGAGAGCCAATACAAACACTTTCATCTGCCAATCTGACATGCATACTGTCTCTATCAACATCAGAGTGAACAGCTACTGTTGAAATTCCCCATTCTTTACAGGCTCTAATTATTCTTACTGCAATTTCCCCACGGTTTGCAATTAAGATTTTTTTAAACATTACTCTAAAATGATTATAGTTTGTCCAAACTCAACAGCTTGACCATCATCGACACAAATTTCTTTAACAACTCCATCTGTTGTTGAAGGCACGTGATTCATTGTCTTCATAGCCTCAACAATCATAACAGTATCACCCTTTTTAATTCTTTTACCAACTTCCACAAATTTTTTGGCACCTGGTTCAGGAGCATGATATGCTGTTCCAATTATTGGAGATGTAACTTCTAAACCTGAACTCACTTTTTTTGTTTGCTCAGTATTTTTATGAGTTGTTGTATCATTTTGAATTAAGGAATTTGGTTGACTATTTATTGATACATTGTTTTTTGAAACTTTTATTTTTGTATCTTTTTCGGTAAACTCTATTTCTGTAAGTTTAAACTCATCTAAATATTCACTTAATTCTTTAATTAATTTTTTATCAATTTTCATTTTTAAGCATCTTTTCTAATGAAATTATGGCTAAAATATAACCTTCAGGACCTAAACCAAAAATTCCCCCGCTAACAACTTCACTGATAAGAGATTTATGTCTAAATTGTTCTCTTTTATATATATTAGATATATGTAATTCAATTATTGGTTTTTTAAATATATCAAGTGCATCTCTAATAGCAACTGATGTATGTGTAAAACCTGCAGCATTAATTATCATTCCATCAAAATTTTTTCTCGAGTCTTGAATTTTTGTCACAATTTCACCCTCTATATTTGATTGAAAAAATTCTGTATCAATTTTTAGTTCAGTCGTTTTTTTTAGACATTTTTCTTTCAATTTTTCAAATGTTACTGATCCATATTGTGATTGTTCTCTTTCTCCTAATAGATTAAGATTGGGACCATTGATAATAATTATTTTATTATTCATTCAGCATTTATATACGATGAAAAAAACAAAAAAAATAAAAATTAAGATAAATGGTAAAAAAAAGTCTATTGATAACGATTCTTACTTACTTGAATTGATTAATGAACTAAAAATACCTATTAAAAAAGTAGCAATTGAATTTAATAGAGAAATAGTTGACAAAAAAAAGATTAAAAAGATAAAGTTAAGAAATAATGATGTTATTGAAATAGTTCATTTTATTGGAGGAGGATAAGTTTGATCAAAGATAAATTTACTGTAGCAGGCAAAAAATTTAAATCTAGATTAATTGTTGGAACAGGCAAATATAAAAATATGTCTGAGTGTGCTAAAGCAATAAAGTTATCAGGAGCAAACATTGTTACTGTTGCAGTTAGAAGAGTGAATATATCTGATAAAAATAAACCGTTATTAATGGATTATATTGATCCAAAAAAGATAACTTATTTACCAAATACAGCTGGCTGTTTTAATTCTGAGGATGCTCTTAGAACCTTAAGACTGGCTCGAGAGATAGGAGGGTGGAAATTAGTTAAACTTGAAGTCTTGGGAGATAAAAAAAATCTATTTCCCGACATGATTGAAACTTTAAAATCGACTGAAGTTTTGTCAAAAGAGGGTTTTAAGGTAATGGTTTATTGTAACGATGATCCTTTAATGGCAAAAAGGTTAGAAAACGTAGGAGCTTCGGCAATTATGCCATTAGCTGCTCCTATCGGTTCTGGTTTAGGTATTTTAAATAAAATAAACATAAAAATAATTAGAAAGCAAACAAAGCTTCCCTTAATAATTGATGCAGGTTTAGGTGAGGCTTCAGATGCAACAATCGCAATGGAATTAGGATGCGACGGAGTTTTAGTTAATACTGCAATTGCTAAAGCAAAAAAACCTTTCAACATGGCTTTAGCATTTAAAAATGCAGTTATAGCAGGAAGGCAATCTTTTCTTGCTGGAAGAATAGATAAAGTTTTAATGGGAAATCCATCTTCACCTAAAAAAGGAATTATTTAGCTTTCTTTATAAATTTTTTCTTATAATTTTTTTTTTTTATGAATTTTTTTTTATCTTTTTTTATAATGAGTTTATCTTCAATTTTTTGCTGTTCTAAATTTTTTAATTTTTCATAATATTCTACTAATTCGATAGTCTTTTTTGATTTATTCTTAAGATCGATAATATATTCTGGGATTATTAAAGAGTTTTCAGTAATAATATCTATTTTCATTGAATTTTTTTTTTCAAAATAAGTTAAATCATCAACAAAGTTTTCTTTTAAAAAATCAGAAATCTTTTTACAAACTTTAAGTTCTACAAATTTAGCCTTATTTAACACAGATTTTAACTCAACTATTTTTAATAGTTTTTGAGCAAAAGACTCATCAGTCAGTTCAACTTTCCATTTCACTGCACTTTCTCTTAATCTTTGTCTGGACATTTCAAGCAAACCAAAGTTACTAATTCTACCAATTTGTATTCTGGCTCTATCAAGTCTACATTTTTCTTTTAAACGTCTTTCGACTAGTCTTCTATTGCTGTAACTAAGCATATCTATAAAATCAATAATAATTAAACCTGACAAGTCTCTAATTTTTATTTGTCTTGCGATTTCTTCAGCAGCCTCAAGGTTTGTATCAAGCGCAGTATTTTCAACATTCTTTTGTTTTATTGAGCTTCCTGAGTTAATATCAATAGATACAAGGGCCTCAGTAGGGTTGATCACTAAATATCCACCTGAATGAAGTTTGATTTCAGACTCAAAAATTTGATTTAATTTTTGTTCAATATCCTCTTCTATAAATAATGGAATTTTTCCTCTATATTTTTTTATTTTTTTAACATGCGAAGGTATCATCATTTTCATAAAATTTTGGGCTTTTTTATAACCCTCGTTACCTTCAATAATTATATTTTTTGTATTTTCATCGTACATGTCTCTTAGAGTTCTCTTAATGATTTCACTTTCTTGATGAATTGAAGATGGAGCAATTGAATTTATTGCATTATTTTTTATTTGATCCCACGTATTTTTCAAAGTTTCAAGATCTTGATTAATTTCATTTTTAGTTTTATTGCAACCAGCCGTTCTTACAATCAAACCCATTTCTTTTGGGATTTCAATTTCATTAAGAATTGATCTAATTTTTTTTCTATCTGCAGGGTTAAAAATTTTTCTTGAAATTCCCCCACCTTTTGGTGTGTTAGGCATTAAAACGATATACTTACCAGCTATAGATATGAAAGTACTAAGTGCAGCTCCTTTCTGACCTCTTTCATCCTTAATAACTTGAACAAGTATTACTTGATTTGGTTTAATTACTTCTTGTATTTTATATCTTTTAAATTTGAAATACCTTTTTTCTTTTTTATCTTTTATATTATTCGATATAATATTACTTTGTTTATCTTCTTCATTTGACTTATCAACTTTTTCATCAACACTATTATTTATAATTTCTTTATCAATTTCTGTTTTTTCAACTTCTAAATGATCATCGATTTCTAATTTTCCTTCTGCTATGTCTTTTTCCTCTTTAGCTTCTACCTCTTTTGATAATTCTTCTCTTGCTTTTTGTTCCTCTTGTTTAATTAATTCAAGATCACTTTTTGGGATTTGATAATAGTCAGATTGAATATCATTAAATGATAAGAAACCATGTTTTTCTCTACCAAAATCAATAAAAGCTGCTTGCAAAGAAGGTTCAATTCTACTTACTTTACCTAAGTAGATATTATTTTTTATTAGATTATTTTTTAGACCTTCGTACTCGTAATCTTCAATATTATTCTCTGATTTAAGTACGACTCTAGTTTCATTTGGATGCGAAGCATCAATGTATAAATTTTTTTCCATATTTTCTGATTTGTTTGTCTCATTAATTTTAACTTTTATAAAAATTTTGTTTGATAATAATGCCTTATATTTAACAAATTCCATTATATAATGGAATTAAAATGACCAATTTATTTAAAAATATATTTATCACTATTTTATGTTTATTTTTGCTTGGGATAGTGACTATTTTTATAGTTTTATGGTCTTTTTCAAATAATATCCCAGATTATCGCTTTCTAAAAAACTACAAACCACCAGTATCTAGCAAAATGTATTCTGGAAATGGAGAATTAGTAGCTGATTTTTCTAAAGAAAAAAGAATTTTTGTTCCTTATGAAGCAATTCCAAAAAATGTAATTAATTCTTTTTTGTCTGCTGAGGATAAAAATTTTTTTTCACACCCAGGTGTTGATGCTAAAGGAGTTGTCCGAGCAATTATAAATAATATAAAAAATATAATTAGTTCTGAACGACTTGAGGGAGCATCAACTATTACCCAACAAGTAGCAAAAAATTTTCTATTAACAAATGAAATTAGTCTTAATAGAAAAATTAAAGAAGCTATTTTAGCATTTAGAATTGAAAGAGCTTTGTCGAAGGAAAGAATTTTAGAATTATATCTTAATCAAATTTATTTAGGTAGTGGAGCTTATGGTGTGGCAGCAGCTAGCCTGGAGTATTTTGATAAGTCAATTAAAGAACTTAACTATAATGAAACTTCATTATTAGCAGCATTGCCAAAAGCGCCAAGTAAATATAACCCTTATAGAAATAAAGAATTAGCTAAATTTAGAAGAGATTTGGTTTTAAAAAATTTACTTGATAATAATTTTATTACTAAAAAAAATTATTTATTTTTTAAAGAACAAGAAATTGAATTAAAAAAAAAGAAAAGAGTTTTTTTAGAAAATTCTCAGTATTATATTGAAGATGTAAGAAAAGAAATAATTGAAAAACTCACTTATGATAAAGTTTATAAACAAGGCTATAATATAAATACCCCAATTAATTTAGAACTACAAAAAATTGCTACTCAATCTTTAAGGGACGGATTGGTCTCTTACGATAGAAGAAAAGGATGGCGTGGAGCAATAAAAAATATTAACTATTCTAAAGATTGGTATAAAAAAATTGAAAAAAAATTCAAATTAGAAAAGTCTATTAACTGGCAAATAGCAATTGTAAAAAAAATTAATCAATTTAACTCAATTATTGAAACAGAAAATAATTTACAAGGTGAAATTAAATTTAAAGATATCTCATGGACTAAAAAAGAATTTAAAGATTTATTTAAAGTAGGTGATGTAATCTATGTAAAAAAGATTGATAAAAAATCTTATACTCTTGAGCAATTACCAAAAATTAATGGAGGTATAGTTGTTATTGACCCATTTACTGGAAGAGTTTTAGCATTAAGTGGTGGGTTTAGTTTTAAAAATAGTGAATTTAACAGAACATCACAGGCGTTGAGACAGCCCGGTTCCGCATTTAAACCATTTGTATATGCTCTAGCATTAGAAAATCAATTTACTCCATCATCGTTGATTTTAGACGCACCACTTGTTTTGGATCAAGGAATTGATTTAAAAAAATGGAAACCAGAAAATTATGGAAAAAAGTTTTATGGACCATCAACCCTTAGAATTGGTCTAGAAAAATCTAGAAATTTGATGACTGTTAGAATAGCACAAAGCCTTGGTATCGATAAGGTTGCTAACTTTTCAAAAAAAATGAATATTTATGAAAATCCAGATGAATTACTTTCAATATCACTTGGTTCAGCTGAAACAACATTGTTAAATTTAACATCTGCCTATTGTTCATTTGTAAATGGTGGAAAATTAATTAATCCTATAATTATTGACCGTATCCAAGATAGTGAAGGCAATACTATATTTAACAATAAAAATAGAGAGTGTATGAATTGTGAAAAAATTTCTTTTACCGGAAAAGAATTTCCTAAAATTAAAGATAATTATAAGCAAGTTTTTTCACCTCAAACTGCATATCAATTAACATCAATTTTACAAGGTGTCGTGGAGAGAGGAACTGGAAAAAAATTGAAAAAATTAGGATTAAATATTGCTGGAAAAACTGGAACTACAAATGAAAATACAGATGCTTGGTTTATTGGATTTACATCTAATTTAGTTATAGGCGTCTATGTTGGAATGGATAATCCTGAGCCTTTAGGAAAATACGAGACAGGATCAAAAGCAGCATTACCTATTTTTGAAAAATTTGTTAAAAAAGCTATTAAAAAATCAGACGCAAGACCATTTAAGGTTGCTGATGATATGACACTTATGGTTGTAGACTCATCAACTGGAGAAAAAGCAAAATTCACCTCAAAAAATACAATAATAGAGTCTTATAAAAGTAAAAATGTATCAGAGGGAAAAGTTTTATATTCAAATAATAATAGATTAGATGTTAATAATATATTAAGGTTTTATTAATGGACGATAAATATTTAAGTTTGAAAAAAGAAATCGAAAATATCAATCAAAGAATTAAGGAGTATCTTTGAGCAGAATAATATTTATTTAAAATTAGAAGAACATAATAAAAAGATGCTTGATGCTAATTTTTGGCAAGATAAAGCAAAATCACAAAAAATTGTTAAAGAAAAAAAATTATTTGAGGATTTGTTAAATTCTCATAGCTCATCAAATAAACAACTTAAAGATTTAGATGATTTATATCATTTGGCATTAGATGAAAAAAATATTGATATTCAAAAAGAAGTAAATCAAAATATTAAAGAGCTGAGGTTATTTGTTAAGAAGAATGAAATAAAATGTTTTTTGTCTAATGAAGCAGATTCCCTAGACTCATATATTGAAATACATGCTGGAGCAGGAGGGACTGAGAGTCAAGACTGGGCTAATATGCTTAGAAGAATGTATGCAAAATGGGCTGACAGTAAAAATTTTAAATTTCAAATCGTGAGTGAACACAAAGGAGATGAAGCAGGTATTAAATCAACTACATTTAAGATAGAGGGTGACTATATTTTTGGATGGTTGAAAAAAGAGTCAGGTATTCATAGGTTAGTCAGAATTTCACCATTTGACTCAGGTGCTAGAAGACACACAAGTTTTGCAAGTGTATGGGTTTATCCTGTAGTTGATGAAGATATTAATATTGAAATATTAGAAAAAGATTTAAGGATTGATACTTATCGATCAAGTGGAGCTGGAGGACAGCATGTTAATACGACTGATAGCGCTGTGCGTATTACACATATTCCTACAAAAATAGTTGTACAATGCCAAAACGAGAGGTCTCAACACAAAAATAAGTTTACCTGTATGAATATGTTAAAAGCAAGGTTATATGATTTTGAAATCAAAAAAAAAGATAAACAAAATCAAAATAATGAAACATCTAAATCTGAAATTGGATGGGGCCATCAAATAAGATCGTATATTTTACAGCCTTATAGATTAGTTAAAGATAATAGAACAAACCATGAAAGCACGAGTCCTGATAAAGTTTTAGATGGTGAGATAGATGAATTTTTAGAAAGATCATTGCATAAAATATAATGACTAAAATAATTTATAGAATATTTGTTAGTATAACAACATTATTATTAATAACATTAATATATTTAAGCACTATCGGAATAAAAACAGATATTTTTAATTCAAAAATAATTTCCCAAGTAAAAAAAATAGAACCAAATTTAGAAATTAAATTAACAGAAGTAAAAGTAACTCTTAACCCATTTAACTTTGAAATTAACGCAAAAACTATCGGTACAGATTTAATTTATAAAGATAAAATTATCAAACTTGAAAGAATTAAATCAAAGATTTCTCTAAAATCATATATAAACAATGATTTTGCAGTAAAAGGAATTTTTATATCAACTAAATCTTTAGCAATAAAAGACCTAATCACTTTTGCCAGATTAATAAATAATGACCCAAAAATTTTTATTGTAAATCAATTTATTAAAAAGGGTTATGTAGTAGCTGATCTAGAATTAGAATTTGATAAACAGGGAAATATCAAAAATAACTATAAACTTAATGGAATATTTAATAATGGGCAAATAAGTTTATTTAAAAAATATAATCTAAATAAAATAGATTTTATTTTTAATATAAATCAAAAAAATTTGATATTCAAAGATATTAAAATAAGTCTTAATAATAAAGATATCTTAATACCAGAATTAATTTCTTCAAAACAAAATGACGAATATTTAATTTCAGGTAAATTAAATACTATCAATACAAATCTTACAACAGACGATATTAAAAAATTAATTAATCATAACTTTATAAAATTGGAGATTGAAAATATTTCATTTAATTCCAAAAATAATTTTAAATTTAAACTCAATAAAAAATTTAAAATAAAGGACTTAAATATTCAATCAGATATTGATATTGATAATTTAAAAT
>CACPGM010000003.1 GCA_902633535.1 uncultured Pelagibacteraceae bacterium
TTTATTGAGGTAAAAAAGTGTTCAAATACTTCGTGCCCTCCTAAATAAGAGAAGACAGAAGAAAAAGTCCAAGATCCAATAAATAACCACATGATCATTGCCGTAGTTTTTGCAGTAAGAAAGACAGACTCTTTAAAATTTTGCCACTTAAGTGTTTTATAAAACCAAGACAAAAGTATTGCACCAAATGCTCCTGCTGCAGCTGCTTCTGCAGGAGTAGCAATTCCTGCTAAAATAGTTCCAAGAACTAACATTATTAAACCAAATAAAGGTACAAATGAAACTAGTACTTCTTTTAAAATTTCTGATCTTGGTGGTATATCTTCTGCAGGCGGTCTTGGAGCTATTGAAGGATTAAGCCAAGCTCTTGTTACTGCATAAGCTATATATAGACCTGCTAACATTAATCCTGGAAAAATCGCTGCTGCAAATAATCTTAAAGGAGATAATTGAGCTATGACTGAATAAACAATTAACATTATACTTGGAGGGATTAAAATTCCTAAACATCCCCCAGCACAAATTATCCCAGATGCAAACTTTTTATCATATCCTGCTTTAACCATAGCTGGCCAAGCAAGTAAGCCCATTAAAGTTACAACTGCCCCTATAATTCCTGTTGCAGTAGAAAATAAAGTACAGGTTATTAGTGCTGCTACAGCCATAGATGCAGGCAATCTATGAGCAGCAAGTCTTATTGCAAAAAATAATTTAGCTACAATCCCAGCCCTTTCAACCAAGTATCCCATGAATAAAAAAAGTGGTACTGCTGTGAGTACATTATTATCCATAACTGTGTAAGTATTTTTAACGAATAAAGAAAATATTCTATTGTCAAAAAGATGATCCATTAAAACTGGATCGTAATAAGCATAATAACCAAAACCTATTCCCATCGCCATCAGAGTAAAAGCTATTGGAAAGCCTAATAACACTGCAAATAGAATACCACCTTTTGCTGTCCCATCTAATTTGGTCATGATGATACCTGTTATAGGAATAATCTTATTAAACTCTTCTACTTGGTTAATTATATTTTGACCAGAAGTTGCATCTAAAACTAAAATAACATCATGTGGTGCATCAGGGTCAATCTTTTTTGTGACACTGGCTATCTTTTTATATTCTTCCATTAAATTTTTTTTATTTTGAAGTCTTCCAGCTGTATCAATTAAAACTTGATTAAAATTATTGTTTATTGACTCTTCAATAGCCTTATATGCAACTGAGGCAGGATCAGATCCTTGGGATGATTTAGTTATTTTAACATCTATTTTATTAGCCCAATTTTCAAGTTGTTCTATTGCTGCAGCTCTGAATGTATCAGATGCAGCAAACATAACTTTATTACCATTACTTTTTAAAATTTTACCAATTTTACCTATGCTTGTTGTTTTACCAACACCGTTTACCCCAGAAATTAAAGTTGCATGAAGTTTTTCTTTTTTCATAAAAAAAGAACTATTTTCTAAGGGTTTCATTATTGAAATAATATACTCTTTTAAAATAAGATTTATTTCATTTGTTAAATCTTTATTGGGATCAACCTTCTTCATCGAAATTATTTCTCTTATTTCAGAAGCAGCTTCAATGCCAACATCTGATTGAATTAAAAAATCTTCAATTTTGTTTAAATTTTCATCATCTATTTCTTTTTTAATAATTATTTCTTTTAAACCAGACGATAATGCAGATGCACTTTTCTGAAAACCCTTTTTAAATTTATCAAATATGCCCATTACAATTTTATTGAAATTTCTTCTATATCTGAAACAGGACCTTTCATGTGAATAGAATTTTTCTTATCTATATGAATTGATAATTTTCCAGTTTCAAATTCAATATCTATATTATTGTTAGTGAGGTTATTTAATTTGCCAGCAAATGCTGTTGCACATGCTGCAGTTCCACATGCTTTTGTTAATCCAGCACCTCTTTCCCAGACTTTAACTTTAATTAAATTTTTGTTTATAACTTGAGCAATTGTAACATTACATTTTTCTGGAAAAATTTTTAAATTTTCAACTTGAGGACCAATTTTTGTGATGTTAAAATTTTTAATTTCATTCACAAAAAAAATAACATGTGGATTTCCAACATTTATAGCAGTACCACCAAAATGTTCATTTTTATTTAAATCATTAATTCTAATATTTAAATTTTTTGTATCTAATTCATCAGATAGAGGAATTTCATTCCACTTAGTTTTTGCATTTCCAATTTCAGTTGTAACTAGATTATTCCCTAAGATTTCAGATTTTAAATTTCTATATTGAGTAGTTAAGATTATTGTTTTATTATCAATTTCTTTTGAAATTAAATCTGCAACGCATCTTGTACCATTACCACATGCATCAGACTCACCACCATCAGAGTTAAAAAACTTTAAATGAGCATCTGCATTTTTATCATTTTCAATTAAAATTAATTGATCACATCCAACAAAATTTCTATCACAAATTTTAATTATCTGCTCTTTTGATAGCTCAGTAACTTTTTTTCTATTATCAATGATAACAAAATCGTTACCTAATCCATCCATTTTAAAAGCTTTAATGTCCATATATAGTTATTTAACTTATTTATTGACTTTTTGAACCTCTATTATAGTTTGATGCAGTTTCCGCAAAAACGTTAAATTTGCGGTGTCTTTGGAAACAAAGAGATCGACACTAGTCAGCGAGGGTTCGCCCACTAGTGCGATTACTGCTGTGTGAAATAAATATGTTTGAAAATTTAACAAATAAATTCGAAGAAATTTTTTCTTCTTTAAAAAAGGCTCCTTCACTTGATGAAAGTCAAGTTGATGAAGGTTTGAGGGGCATTAGACAAGCCTTACTTGAGGCGGATGTTTCATTAGACGTTGCTAAAGAATTTATTGAAAAAGTTAAGCCAAAAGCTTTAGGACAAGAGATAATTAGATCAACATCGCCAGGAGATATGGTGGTTAAGATCGTTTATGATGAATTAGTTAGTTTTCTGGGTGAAAAAAATAACGATGTAAATCTTAATGCAGTTCCGCCAGTACCAATGATGCTGGTCGGATTACAAGGTTCTGGTAAAACAACAACAACAGCAAAACTTGCTAGATATTTAGAAAATACCAAAAAGAAGAAAGTAATGATGGTCAGCTTAGATATTTATAGGCCAGCTGCCCAAGAACAATTAAAATCCTTAGGTGAGCAAAATAATATTTTAACACTTCCTATAATTGAAGGCCAGCAACCAGCTGATATTTGTCAAAGAGCTATAAGTGCAGCTAACTTAAATGGTGCTGATATTATATTGTTTGATACCGCGGGCAGAACGCAGATTGATTTACAAATGATGAGTGAAATCAAACAAATTGAAAAAATTATTAATCCTGCAGAAACATTTTTGGTTGCAGACTCACTTACAGGTCAAGTCGCAGCATCTGTTGCAAAAGAATTTAAAAATACAGTAAATCTTTCAGGAATAATTTTAACTCGAGCAGACGGTGATGCCAGAGGTGGAGCAGCTGTGAGTATGAAATTTGTTTCACAAGTTCCCATTAAATTTTTAGGAGTAGGTGAAAAAATAGAAAATATTGAAGTATTTCATCCAGATAGAATTGCAAATAGAATTTTGGGGATGGGAGATATTGTATCTCTTGTAGAAAAAGCAGCGCAAGATCTTGGTGAAGAAAATATTAAAAAGGCTGAGGAAAATTTAAAAAAAGGACAGTTTTCAATGCAAGATTATTTAACTCAATTAAGACAAATGAAAAAAATGGGGGGAATAGAAGGAGTGATGTCTTTCATGCCAGGTGTATCAAAAGTTAAGTCTCAAATGGATGCTGCTGGCATAGATGAAAGCGTTATTACAAAGAATGAGGCGATAATTTTGTCTATGACAAAAAGGGAGAGAGAGAACCCAAAAATAATTGATGGTTCTAGAAAAAAAAGAATTGCTAATGGTTCTGGAACAGATCCAGCCACTATCAATAAATTGCTCAAGCAATTTAAGATGATGTCTGAAATGATGAAAAAGATGTCTAAAGGAAATCTGAAAGGTATGTCTGATAAAGGAATACCACCAGAATTATTTAATCAATTAAAATAAAAAAAAGGAGAAGTAAATGCTAAAGTTAAGGTTATCAAGAGGTGGAACAAAGAAAAGACCTGTTTATAAAGTAGTTGTAGCAGACAGTCGTTTTGCAAGAGATGGAAGATTTATTGAGAAAGTTGGTTTTTTCAATCCACTACTTCCTAAAGAGAAAAAAGAAAGAATTGGACTTGAGTCTGAAAGAATCAAATATTGGTTAGGTCAAGGTGCACAACCAACGACAAGAGTAGCAAGAATTTTAGGTGAAAATGAATTAATACCTATGCCTGCTAATGGTAATAATCCTCAAAAAGCGATTCCAAAAAAAGATAGAAAAAAAGAAGGATCTGAGGAAGCTAAAAAAGAAGAAGCTCCTAAAGCAGATGCAGCACCAGCAGCAGAAGCTAAAAAAGAAGAAGCTCCTAAAAAGGAAAAAAAATAATATAAAGTTTATCTATGTTTCAAGCTCAAGTATTTACTCTTTATCCTGAAGTTTTTCCTGGACCTTTATCTAAAGGTCTTTATGGAAAAGCTTTGTCTAATAAATTGTGGAATTTAAACGTAATAAACATTAGAGATTCAGCCACCGATAAACACAAAACAGTTGATGATACTCCTTATGGAGGAGGAACAGGAATGTTGTTAAAAGCCAATGTTTTAGCAAATGCGCTTGATCAAAAAGTTAAAGAGGGAGAGAGGGTTTTTTATCTTTCACCTAAAGGTAAAAAATTTGATCAAAAACTTGCTCAAGATCTGTCAAAAGAAAAATCTATATCTTTAATATGTGGTCATTTCGAAGGTGTGGATGAAAGAGTTTTAACTACAAGAAATATTGAAGAAATAAGTATAGGAGATTATGTTTTGTCTGGTGGAGAAACTGCTGCATTAGTAGTGCTTGATAGCATTTTAAGACTTTTGCCAGGAGTTTTAGGAAATGATAAATCCTCACTCGATGAAACCTTTGAAAATGGTCTTTTAGAATATCCTCAATATACAAAACCTCAAATATGGGAGGAAAAATCAGTACCAGAGGTATTATTATCTGGAGATCATAGTAGAATTAAAGACTGGCGTTTATCCCAATCTGAGGCTATAACACGCGACCGAAGACCAGATTTGTGGCAAAAATATAAGAAGAATTAATTTGTTAAATATTAAAATGAAAAATATAGAAGAAATAAACCAACATAACGTTAAAAAGATCTTATCAGAAAAGAAAATTCCTGATTTTTTCCCCGGAGATGTAGTTAAAGTTGGTGTCAGAATTACAGAAGGTAAGAAGGATAGAGTCCAATATTTTGAAGGTGTTTGTATAGCTAAGAAAAATAGGGACTTAAATTCATCTTTTACTGTTAGAAAGATATCTTTTGGAGAAGGTGTTGAAAGAACTTTTCCATTATATGGGACAGTAATTGACACGATAAAAGTAATTCGATCGGGGAAAGTTAGAAGAGCAAAACTTTATTATTTAAGAGATAGAACTGGTAAATCAGCAAGAATTGCAGAAAAAATAAGAAAAAAAATTGGAATTGATATCGATGTAAAACCAGAAACTGTGACTGAAGAAAATCTAGCACCAGTAACAGAAGCTAAAAAAGAAGTAGCTCCTAAAGCTGATGCAGCACCAGCAGCAGAAGCTAAAATAGAAAAAAAACTTGAAAATACACCAGAAAAAAAATAATTTTTTTTTCAATGCCCAATACTCTTTACGATAAAATTTGGATCGACCACTTAGTAGATCAACAAGAAGATGGAACCGCTTTACTATTTGTTGATAGACATTTAGTTCATGAAGTTACTAGTCCTCAGGCTTTTGAGGGATTAAGAAATTCTAAACGTAAAGTTAGACATCCAAACTTAACTCTTGCAGTTGCAGATCACAATGTTCCTACAACAGATAGGTCCCAGGGTATTTCTGACCAAGAATCAAAAATACAAGTTGAAACTTTAGAGGCCAACTGTAAAGAATTTGGTATTCAGCTTTTTGGAATGGATGACAAGAGGCAAGGCATAGTTCATGTTACTGGTCCTGAGCAGGGCTTTACTCAACCGGGTACGGTTATAGTTTGTGGTGATAGTCATACTGCTACTCACGGTGCATTTGGTGCTTTGGCATTTGGAATTGGAACTTCAGAAGTAGAACATGTTTTAGCAACACAAACATTAGTTCAGAAAAAAGCAAAAAATTTTAGAATAAACGTTAACGGTAAACTCCCAGTAGGTGTTACATCTAAAGATGTAATTCTTCAAATTATTGGGAAAATTGGTACAGCAGGCGGAACAGGTTGTGTAATAGAGTATGCAGGTGACTTAATTAGATCATTAAGTGTCGAGCAAAGAATGACGATTTGCAACATGACAATTGAAGGTGGTGCTAGAGCAGGACTTATAGCCCCTGATGAAAAAATATTTGAATATCTAAAAGGTAGACCAATGTCACCAAAGGGAAAAGATTGGGATAAAGCTCTAGAATATTGGAAAAATTTAAATACTGATGAAGGAGCTAAATTTGATAAAGAAATAAACTTAAAAGCTGATGAGATTGTGCCTATGATAACTTGGGGTACATCACCTCAAGATGTGATTACAATTGATGAAAAAGTGCCAAATCCACAAAACGAGAAAGACGAAGATAAAAAAAATTCTTTAGAAAGAGCTTTAAATTATATGGGTTTAAGACCAAATATGGCTGCTAAAGATATTAAGATAGATAAAGTTTTTATAGGTAGCTGCACGAATGGAAGAATAGAAGATTTAAGAGAGGCTGCAAAAATTTTAAAAGACAAAAAAATAGCCTCACACGTGCATGCAATGGTCGTTCCAGGATCAGGATTAGTGAAAGAACAAGCCGAACAAGAGGGATTAGATAAAATTTTTGTGAACTCAGGTTTTGAATGGAGAGAACCTGGTTGCTCAATGTGTTTAGCAATGAATGCAGATAAGTTAAAGCCCGAGGAGAGATGTGCCTCAACATCAAACAGAAATTTTGAAGGTAGACAAGGCAGAGGTGGAAGAACTCATTTAGTAAGTCCAGGTATGGCAGCTGCAGCAGCAATATCTGGTAGCCTTGATGATGTAAGAAAGTATCAAAATTAATATGCAAAAATTTAATACATTAAAGAGTATACCAGCTTATCTTCCGATAGTTAATATTGATACGGATATGATTATTCCAAAACAATTTTTAAAAACAATTAAAAGAACAGGCTTAGGTAAAAATTTATTTTTTGAGATGAGATATGATGACAAAGGTAAAGAAATAAGTGATTTTGTCTTAAATAAAAATCCTTTCAATAATTCAAAAATTTTAATTGCGGGTAAAAATTTTGGATGTGGTTCATCAAGAGAACATGCGCCATGGGCATTATTAGATTTTGGTATTACTTGTGTAATAAGCTCAAGTTTTGCAGATATCTTTCATAGTAACTGTTTTAAAAATGGAATTTTACCAATTATTCTAGATGAAGATAAAATTAAAGAGCTTTCAGAATATGCAAAAAGAAAAGAGGAAATTTCTATAGATCTTAATGATGAAAAGATAATCTACGGTAATAGTGAGACAAAATTTAAAGTAGATACCTTTAAGAAGAAATGTTTATTAGAAGGATTAGACGATATAGCATTATCTTTGAAAAAATCAGATAAAATAGAAAATTTTGAAAAAGATTTAAAAGTAAAAAAACCATGGATATTTAATGATTAAAGTAAAAAAAAGAAAAATTTTATTATTACCAGGAGATGGAATTGGTCCAGAAGTCATTGGAGAAGTTAGAAAAATAATTAATTGGTTCAATGATAAAAAATCCCTTGATTTTGAAATAGACGAAGATCTTGCTGGTGGGTGCTCATATGATAAGCATGGAACACCAATCACTGATGAAGTATTTTATAAAGCCTTAGAGAGCGGAGTAGTAATGCTTGGTGCAGTTGGAGGTCCAAAATGGGATGGTGTTGAATTTTCAAAGAAACCCGAAAGAGCTTTGTTAAAACTCAGAAAAGAATTAAAATTATTTGCTAACTTAAGACCGGCAATATGCTTTGAACAATTAGTTCACGCATCAACATTAAAACCGGAGATAGTTTCGGGCTTAGATATAATGATTGTTAGAGAACTAACCGGGGGAATATATTTTGGTGAACCAAGAGGAATAAAACCTATTGAAAATGGTGAAAGAAAAGGAATTAATACTCATACTTATACTAGCAGTGAAATAATAAGAGTTGCTAGAATCGCTTTTGATTTAGCTAAAAAAAGATCAAATAAAGTTACGTCTTGTGAAAAATCAAATGTTATGGAAGCAGGACAACTTTGGAAAGAAGAAGTTCAGACATTACATGATAAGGAATATAAAGACGTTGAATTAAGTCATATGCTTGCTGACAATTGCTCGATGCAGTTATTAAGAAATCCGAAACAATTCGACGTAATAGTAACTGATAATTTATTTGGAGACATGTTGTCAGATCAAGCTTCAATGTTAACAGGTTCCTTAGGTCTATTACCATCAGCTTCTTTAGGGGCTAAAAATAAAGATGGTGAAATGAGAGCTATGTATGAACCTATTCATGGATCTGCTCCTGATATTGCTGGGAAAGGCATAGCTAATCCAATTGCTAGTGTGTTGAGTTTTGCCATGGCTTTAAGATATTCTTTGGACCTAGATAAAGAAGCTCTAGCTTTAGAAAAAGCAGTACAGGACGTTCTAAATGATGGCTTAAGAACTAAAGATATTTTATCAGATGGAATGAAAGAGGTCTCTACCTCTCAAATGGGTGATGCGATAATTTCAAAATTGCAATAATCAATCAATTATTCTAAACTATTTTTATGCCAAGCTATAATGCACCTTTAGAAGATATGATGTTTCTTTTTGAAAAATTAAGAGACAACAAGAAATATAATGAATTAGAAAAGTACAAAGAGGTTAGTTCAGATTTAGTTAAAGATATTTTAGAAGAGGCTGCAAAAATAAATCAAAACTTGATTCTACCGCTTGCAAAATCAGGAGATGAAAATCCAGCAGTTTTAGAAAATGGAGTAGTAAGAACTCCTCCAGGATATAAAGAGGCGTATAAAAAATATATTGAAGATGGGTGGACTTCTTTATCTTGTGATCCAAAATATGGTGGACAAGGTATGCCAAAAACAGTAAGTGCATTCTTTGATGAAATGTTATCTTCAGCAAGTTTATCATTTAAACTTTATAGTGAACTGAGTATAGGTGCTTATAATTGTATTAATCATCATGCATCAGATGAACTAAAAGAAAAATATTTACCAAAGATAGTCGAAGGTAAATGGAGTGGCACTATGTGTCTAACAGAACCAGTTTGTGGAACAGATTTAGGACTTTTAAAAACAAAGGCGGAAAATCAAAATGACGGAACATATAAAATTAGTGGGCAGAAAATATTTATAACATCAGGGGATCATGATTTGACAGAAAATATTATTCATTTAGTAATTGCTAGAGCAACAGACTCTCCAGCAGGCACAAAAGGTATAAGTTTATTTTTAGTTCCTAAATTTATAGTTAATGAGGACGGAAGCATAGGACCAAGAAATGGAATATCAACTGGATCTATTGAAAGTAAAATGGGCATAAAAGGTTCTGCAACATGTGTATTAAACTTTGATGAAGCTACTGGTTATATGATTGGTAAAAAAGATAAAGGTTTAAATGCAATGTTTACGATGATGAATCTTGAAAGAATAGTTGTGGGAATTCAAGGGTTGGGAATCTCAGAGGTTGCTTATCAAAACTCACTTGCTTATGCAAAAGAGAGAAAACAAGGTAAGACAAATAAAACTAAATCGACCAATGGTGCTGATTTTATAATTGAACATGCAGATATAAGAAAATCATTATTAAATATGAAATCAATTATTGAAGGTGAGAGGGCTTTGTGTTTTTGGTTATCACAACAAACTGAAGTAAGTTTGAACCATCAAGATGAAAAAGTACGTCAGGAAGCTTCCGATTTTGTTTCTTTGATGACTCCAGTAGTAAAATCATTGTTTACTGATTTGGGTATGGAAATCACCAATGATGCAATGCAAATTCATGGAGGCTATGGTTATACAAAAGATCAAGGGATAGAACAGTTATATAGAGATAATAGAATAACTCCAATATATGAAGGTACGAATTCCGTGCAGGCAGCAGATTTAGTTTTTAGAAAATTATCAAATAAAAATGGAGATATAATTAATAAATTTATAGATTTAATAAAGTCTGAAACAGATTTAGATAACGAAAAGATTAAGCCATTTACGAGGGAATTTAGGTATTATTTAGATATTTTAACCAAGTTTAGTGAATGGATAAATGAAAAAACAAAAACTAATAAAGACGATGTTAGTGCTGCTGCAAATGATTATCTAAAAACTCTTGGTTTTGTTTCTGTTGCTTATGCTTGGATAAAAGTGCTGGATGTAAGTTTTAAAGATTATAATGAAAACAAAAATTTTTATGATGATAAAATAAATACCGCAAAATTTTATTTTGATAAAGTTCTGCCTAGAGTTGAACTACAATATAAATCCGCTATTTCTGGAAGCTCAAACATAATGAATTTTAAATTTAACTAGAATGAATCATTACGATGCAAATTTAGATAAAAATGCTGCAAATTATGTTTCTTTAACACCTTTATCTTTTTTAGAAAGAGCAAAAGATGTTTATCCAAATTATGAGGCAATAGTTTATGAGGATAGAAAATATACTTGGAATGAGGTCTATAAAAGAGCTATAAAATTTGCTAGTGCTCTAGAAAAAATTGGTATCAAAAAAGGAGACACTGTCTCATTTTTAGCCTTTAACACTCCGGAAATTTTTGAGGCCCACTATTCAGTTCCAATGACAGGTGCTGTATTAAATACAATTAATATAAGATTAGATGCTAACACTATTTCATATATTTTAAATCATAGTGACGCAAAAGTACTAGTAGTAGATAGACAACTTCATATTGAAGTAAAAAAGGCTCTTAGTAAATTAGACAAAAAAATTACTGTAATAGATATTCATGATAAATTTGCAGATCAGTCAAAATTAGAAAAAATTGGTGATTTAGAATACGAAAAATTTCTTAGCACAGGTGATGATAGCTATGTTTGGAAAATGCCAGAAGATGAGTGGCAGGCTATATCTTTAAGTTATACTTCAGGTACAACAGGAAATCCAAAAGGTGTTGTTTATCATCATAGAGGTTCATATTTAATGTCAACTGGAAGTGCAGTTGCTTGGAATATGCCAAATAGATTAAATTTTTTAACAATAGTTCCGATGTTTCATTGTAATGGATGGTGTTATCCATGGACAGTTCCAATGTTAAATGGAAGAACAATTTGTTTACGAAACATAGATGTAAAAAAGATTTTTGAATTAATAGATAGATATGATGTTACTCATTTTGGAGGTGCTCCGATTGTATTAAATATGATAACAGGTGCTCCTGAAAGTGATCGAAAAAAATTAAAAAACAAAGTTCATGTACTTACAGCAGGGGCTCCGCCACCAAGTATAATTTTCAAAAAAATGAAAGAACTTGGTTTTGAGGTGATGCATGTTTATGGTTTAACAGAGACTTATGGGCATGTCACGCAATGTGCTTGGAATGATGATTGGAATGGATTTGATGAAGAAAAGCAAAATGAAATTAAAGCAAGACAAGGAGTTCGATATCCTAATCTTGAGGGAGCAGCAATTATGGATCCTGAGACGATGAAAGAAGTTCCAAAAGATGGAAAAACTATCGGTGAAATAATGCTTAGAGGAAACGTAGTCATGAAAGGTTATTTTAAAGATAAAGATGCTACTGACAAAGCTATGGCTGGTGGTTGGTTTCATTCTGGAGATCTAGCAGTAATGCACCCAGACGGATATGTTAAAATACAGGACAGATCAAAAGATATAATTATTTCTGGTGGAGAAAATATTTCCTCGATTGAAATTGAAAATACTTTATCTAAACATCCCTCAGTATCAATTGCTGCTGTTGTTGCCAAACCTGATGAAAAGTGGGGAGAAGTTCCTTGTGCTTTTATTGAAATGGTTAAAGATAAACCCACTACAGAGAAAGAATTAATAAGCTTCTGTAAAGAAACTTTGGCTAGTTTTAAAGTTCCAAAACAAGTTGTTTTCTGTGAATTACCAAAAACTTCTACAGGTAAAATTCAAAAATTTGAGCTTAGAAAAAAATTTTAGGAAATTGTTTGAAAATAACTATACAAAATAAAAGTGTATATGCTTCTGATGCTGGACAAGGTATAGAAAATTCAAAAGATACAATAGTATTTTTGCATGGAAGTGGTTTATCGCATATTGTCTGGTCTCTAACAGAGCAATTCTTTTCAAATAAAAAATTTAATGTTTTATCAATTGACTTACCTGGGCATGGGAATTCCGAAGGTCCATGTTTAGATAGCATCGAAAAAATTGCAGATTGGTTGGAAAAAGTTTTTGAAGAATTAAAATTGAAGAATATAATTCTCGTAGGTCATTCTCAAGGTTGTTTAGAAGCTCTTGAATATTCATTTAAATATAAAGATCGATTAAAAAAAATAGTGTTTGTTGGAGGCTCTTATCGAATGCCTGTTCATAAAGATCTTATAAATTTAGCATCAGATGGAGATTCTGATGCTGTTAAATTAATGATGAAATGGGGTTTTGAAGGTTCAAAAAAATTTATTGGTGGAAACCCAGTAGAAAAAATAATCCAATCACCAAGAGATATTAGTGAAATTTTGGCGGTTGATCTTATTGCCTGTAATAATTATGCTAATGGATCCGAAGCAGCTAAAGCGATTAATTGTCCAACAATGTTAATTCTTGGTCAGCTAGACAAAATGGTAAACTTAGAAGTTGGAAAAAAATTTGCAAAGATAGTTAAAAATTCGACAACTCATATAATTGATGGATGTGGACATATGATTATGATTGAAAAAGCATTTGAAATGAGAGAAAAGGTTTTAGAATTTTTAAAAAAATGAAAAATTTTCCAATTGTTAAATCTAGAAGATTAAGAAGCACACCTTATACAGATAGGATAGAATCTCATGGTGTAAGCAGCTACACGGTTTATAATCATATGTTGCTACCAGCATCATTTGAGTCATTAGAGTCAGATTATGAGCATTTGAAAAAATTTGTTCAGGTATGGGACGTTGCTGCTGAAAGACAAGTTGAAATTTCAGGAAAAGATTCAGCAAAATTAGTTCAATTAATGACATGTAGAGATTTATCAAAATCAAAAGTTGGAAAATGTTATTATGCGCCACTAATTGATAATGAGGGTCTTTTAGTCAATGATCCAATTATCAATAAGTTAGCAGATGATAAATGGTGGTTATCGATCGCAGACTCAGATGTAATTTTTTTTGCAAAAGGGCTTGCAGCTGGAAATAAATTTGATGTTGAGATCCACGAACCTAATGTAAATATTCTAGCAGTACAGGGCCCACTTTCAGATAAATTAATGGTGAAATTATTTGGTGAAGAAATAAGACAATTAAAATTTTTTAATTTTAACTATTTTGAATTTAAAAGTAATAAATATTTTATAGCTAGGTCTGGCTGGTCTAAACAAAGTGGTTTTGAAATATATGTTGAAGACAATAAGGCCGGACAAGATTTGTATGACTATCTATTTGAATATGGTGCTGAACTTAATGTGAAAGCAGGATGTCCAAATCTAATAGAGCGAATAGAGTCTGCATTATTATCTTATGGAAACGATTTTGATAATAGAGACAATCCTTTTGAGGCAAATTTTGATAAGTTTATTAATTTAGATAGTGATATTAATTTTTTAGGTAAAGAAAAGTTAAAAAAAATAAAGCAAGATGGAATTAAAAGAAAACTAATGGGTGTCATGATAGATCATAATAAAATTGACATGTATTGTGAAAAAACACTACTTGACGATGATAATAATGTTATGGGTTACGTAAGATCTGCAACTTATTCTCCGACTTTCAAAAAAGTCATTGGTATTGCAATGATTAATAAACCTTATTGGGATCATAAAACTCAATTTAAAATAGATATTAATGAAAAAATATTTGTAGGAACAGTTTGCGATTTACCCTTCATTTAGTATAAAAATAAAACGTTATCATGAATATAGCAATTGTAGGTGCAACGGGAAATGTTGGAAGAAAGATTTTAGAGGTTCTTGAAAAAAAAGAACTGTCTTTTGATAACCTGTATTTAGTTGCGTCATCTAAAAGTGCTGGAAAAAAAATTTCTTTTAAAGGTAAAGAACATGAAATTTTTGATTTAGAAGGCTTTGATTTTTCTAAAGTAAAAATAACTTTTTTTGCTGCAGGCAGAAAAATTTCAGAAAAATTTGCAGAAAAAGCAGCAAAAAATTGTTTAGTTATAGATAACTCGAGCTATTATAGAATGCATCCAAATGTTCCTTTGGTGGTACCGCAAGTTAACTCTGAGGCCTTAAAAAAAATAGAAAAAAATATTATAGCAAACCCAAACTGCTCAACTGCACAATTGGTAATCGCACTTAAACCTTTACATGATTTGTTTATTATCAAAAGAGTAGTTGTATCTACTTATCAATCAGTTTCGGGAGGTGGTAAGGCACCTATGGATGAATTGATTGACCAGACTAAATTAGTGTTAGATGGAAAAAAAGTTGAGTCTAAAAACTTTACAAAACAAATAGCTTTTAATGCCATTCCACACATAGATGTATTTTCAGATGATGGTTACACAAAAGAAGAACTTAAAATGACTAATGAGACAAAAAAAATTTTGGATGATAAAATAGACTTAACAGCAACTTGTGTAAGGTTACCAATATCTGTATCTCATTCTGAGGCAGTGAATATTCAATTTGAAAAACCTTTTTCATTAGAAAAAATAAAAGAGGCCTTGAATAGTTTTGATGGTTGCAAGGTAATAGATGAAAGAGTTGATGGAGGGTATTCAACTCCTATCGAAGCCGAAGGTAAAGATGAAACATTTATTTCCAGAATTAGAGAAGACAAAACAATAGAAAATGGATTAAATTTATGGGTTGTTTCAGACAATTTACTTCGAGGCGCGTCTTTGAACGCAGTAGAAATAGCCGAAACTTTGATTAAAAATAATTTTTATGGAAAATAAAAATCCGTTATCACCTCATATTCAAGTTTATAGATGGCACATTTCATCATTAGTATCTATCTCTCATAGAATTACAGGAATTATTAACATAGTTTTAATAACATTTATTTGTCTATGGGTTTCATCACTTTTACTTGGTGAGAATAAATATGAAATGATAAATTTATTGTTAAATTCATCAATAGGAAAATTTATTATTCTAAGCGTGACTTGGTCTTTTTCTTTTCAGGTTCTAAGTGAAATAAGACACCTGATTATGGATTTTGGTTATGGATTTGATTTAAAGACAACTAAAATAACAGGTTTAATTGTAATATTTGGATCTATAATTTTAACAATTATTTTGTACTTAATTGGAAAGAATTTTATCTAAAATGATAAACGCAACAAAAAAATGGATTTTTTTAAAAATTAGTGGAGCGATATTAGTTCCATTAATGCTATGGTTTATTATTAACTTGATTGCAATTTATGATAAAGAATATATGGACATTTTAAATTTTTTTTCAAATTCAACATTTAAATTTTTATTCAGTCTATTTATTATTAATTCTTATTTCTTTTCAGCCCTCAGTATTAGTGAGGTTTTTGAAGATTATGTAGGAAATGAGAAAATCAAAAATGTCGCAAATAAGCTTTTGTATGCTTCTGCAGTGGTAATTCCATTAATTACAATTATATTAATATCCAAGTTATGAGTTCTTATAAAATAATAGATCATGAATATGATGTCGTTGTATTAGGTGCAGGTGGTTCTGGTTTAAGAGCTGCGGTAGGCCTTAGCGAATCTGGCTTAAAGACTGCATGTATTTCCAAAGTATTTCCAACTAGAAGTCATACTTCTGCTGCTCAAGGAGGTATTTCGGCTGCACTTGGAAACATGGGTGAAGATGACTGGCGTTGGCATATGTATGACACTGTAAAAGGAGCTGACTGGTTAGGGGATCAAGATAGTATTGAATACCTTTGTAAAGAAGCACCTAAGGCTGTAATTGAATTAGAAAAATATGGTGTTCCTTTTAGTAGAACAGAAGATGGTAAAATTTATCAAAGACCATTTGGTGGAATGACTAAAAATTATGGAAATGGGATTGTTCAAAGAACTTGCGCAGCAGCTGATAGAACTGGTCATGCAATTTTACATACTTTGTATGGACAAGCCCTCAAGCATAAAACAGAATTTTTTATTGAATATTTTGCATTAGACTTACTAATGAAAGATGGAGAGTGTAAGGGTTTAATTGCATGGAATTTAAATGATGGCACTATACATAGATTTAGAGCACACACAGTAATTATTGCTACTGGTGGTTACGGTAAAGTTTATTATTCAGCTACTTCTGCACATACATGTACAGGAGATGGTAACGCAATGGTTTTAAGAGCAGGGTTGCCATTACAAGATATGGAGTTTGTTCAGTTTCATCCAACTGGAATATATGGTCATGGTACTTTAATAACAGAGGGTGCTAGAGGTGAAGGAGGTTATCTTACGAATTCTAAAGGTGAGAGATTTATGGAAAGATATGCACCTAAAGCAAAAGACCTAGCTTCAAGAGATGTAGTTAGTAGGTCAATGTCTATTGAGATCAATGAAGGCAGAGGTGTTGGAAAAGATAAAGATCATGTTCATTTAAATTTAAGCCATTTAGATAAAGAAATTATTGAAAGTAGACTACCAGGCATAACTGATGCTGCAAGACTATTTGCAAATGTGGATGTTACTAAAGAACCAATTCCAGTTGTACCAACAGTTCATTATAATATGGGAGGCATTCCTACAAATTACAAAGGTGAAGTATTAACAGTGAATGGTTCAGAAAAAACTGTTCCTGGATTAATGGCAATAGGAGAAGCTGCTTGCGTTTCAGTTCATGGAGCTAATAGATTAGGTTCTAATTCATTAATTGATCTTGTAGTTTTTGGAAGAGCAGCCGCAAAAAGAGCTGCTGAGATAGTCAAACCCGGAACACTTCATGAAGAAATTAGTGAGTCTGAGACTCAAAAATGCCTTGATCGATTTGATAAAATTAGAAATTCTGATGGGGATACTGGAACAGCAGAATTGAGACTATCAATGCAGAAAACAATGCAATCTAAATGTGCAGTTTTTAGAACAGAAAAAACTCTTAAAGAGGGCGTTGATGAAATAAGAAAAACTTTTGATGGCTTAGATTTTTTATCAGTTAAAGATAAATCATTAATATTTAACACTGATTTAGTAGAAACTTTAGAATTTGATAACTTGATTAGACAAGCAGTGGTGACGGTAGACTCTGCATATTATCGAAAGGAAAGCAGAGGAGCTCATGCAAGAGAAGACTATCCCAAGAGAGATGATCAAAAATTTATGCAACATACTCTTGCTTTTTCTGATGGTAAAAAAACTAAGATAAGTTACAGAGAGGTACATAAGTCTACTCTCACAAATGAAGTTCAATACTTTCCTCCTCAAGAAAGAGTTTATTAATGGTGCAAATAAATTTACCTGAAAATTCTAAAGTTAAAAAAGGTAAGTATTTCAAAGACAAAACAGGTTCTAACAATTTAAGAAAAGTTAATGTTTATCGATGGGATCCTTCATCTGGGGAAAACCCTAGAATTGATACCTATGAAGTTGATATGGATAACTGTCCCTCTAAAGTTCTAGATATTTTGAATAAAATAAAAAATGAGATCGATCCCACAATTTCTTATAGAAGATCTTGTGCACACGGAGTTTGTGGTTCTTGTGCGATGAATATGGATGGAAAAAATGGTTTAGCATGTACTACTCCTCATTCTGAAATTGATGGTGATATAGATATTTATCCATTGCCACATTTAAAAGTAAAAAAAGATTTAATAGGTGATTTAGATGGTTTGTATAAACAGTATCAGTCTATTGAGCCCTGGCTTAAATCAAATTCAAATTCAAAAACACAAGAAATTTTTCAATCAAAGGAGGATAGGGCAAAATTAGATGGTGCTTATGAGTGCATTATGTGTGCATGCTGTTCTACATCGTGTCCTAGTTATTGGTGGAATGGGGATAAGTATCTAGGACCTGCTGTACTGTTACAGGCATATAGGTGGATTGTTGATAGCAGAGATGAAGAAAGAGAGGCTAGACTAAAAAAAGTTGCAGATGAATTAAAACTTTATCGTTGTCATACGATTCTAAATTGTACAAGTGCATGTCCAAAAGGTTTAAACCCAGCAAAAGCGATTGCTGAAATAAAAAAAATGCTAGCAACAGCTAGTCTTTAAATAAAACTTTTTTGAGATTATTTGCAGAAGCTTGCATAATGGGTAAAATTTTTTTTAAGTCGTTTAGATCTTTTCTACTTTTTGCAGTATGTGTAGATAAACAAAAACATAATTCTTTGTCTGAATTAAATATCGGCACCGATATTCCTACCATCCCATTAAACCATTCTTCATCATCAAAAGCATATCCTTGATTAGTAATTTTTTTAATTTCTTTTTTAAATTTAGAAATGTCAATTATAGTATTTTTTGCAGTTTTAGGTGTTTTAATATTTTTAAAAATTTGAACTACTTTGTCTTCATCGATTGAGGATAAATATAATTTACCAGATGCTGATGCATGAAGTGGAAGGTGGTCCCCAGCCTCCAAATTTAATTGCATCGGCCAATGAAACTCAATTCGATCAAAATAGACAAGTTTTGTTCCGATAGGTATTGACAAACTGACTGTTTCCTCAATATCATTAGTTAATTTTCTCAGGTAAGATCTTCTTAATGTAAAGTTTGGTTCATAGGGTAAACTTTTTAAGATTAAATTTCTTATTCTGGGACCAGGTAAATATTTTTTTGAATCACAAGCCACTAAATATTTTTCCTCACATAAAGTTTCAATATGACGATAAATTGTGGGCAAAGGTATTTTTAATTTATGAGAAATCTTTTTAGCAGTGAAATTATTAGGATCTACTATTATTTCCTCTAATATGTTTAGTATTCTTCTCGGAGATGTTCTGCTGCTTATATCTTTCATTTTAAATTAAACTTATTAAATAAGATTTAAGATAAAACTGGAATCGTAAATTCAGGACCAGCATTATCTTCAACCCATGTTACAGTTGCAGTTTTAAGCTTAGTGTAAAATCTTACACCTTCTGGTCCGTGCATTGAGTGATCTCCAAACAAAGATCTTTTCCATCCCCCAAAGCTATGATACGCAACAGGTACAGGAATAGGCACATTAACACCAATCATTCCAATTTTAGCATTTTCAGTAAAATGTTTTGCAATATTTCCACTTTTTGTAAAAACAGCAGCACCGTTTCCAAGCTCATGATCATTAACCAAATTTAAAGCTTCTTCATAAGTTTCGGTTGTTACCATACTTAAAACTGGTCCAAAAATTTCTTCCTTATAAATTTTCATTTCAGGTTTTACATCATCAAAAATTGTTGGTCCTACAAAATAACCGTTTTCGTATCCTTGTTTTTTAAAATTTCTTCCATCGGTCAATAATTTTGCACCTTCTTTTTCTCCAGTGTCTATGTATCCTAGGACCTTTTCAAAATGAGCTTTATTATTTAAAGGTCCAAAATCACTTTTTTCATCTGTATAAGGACCAACGTTTAATTTAGCAGTTTCCTCTAAAAGTTTTGTTTTGATTTTTTCTTTAGTTTGTTTTCCTACACAAACAGCAACAGAAATTGCCATACATCTTTCTCCCGCAGAACCAAAAGCTGATCCAATTATTGCGTCAGTTGTTTTATTAACATCAGCGTCTGGCATGATTACCATATGATTTTTTGCTCCACCTAGTGCTTGCACTCTTTTATTATTTTTAGTTCCAGTATGATAAACATATTCGGCAATTGGAGTTGATCCAACAAAACTAATTGCTTGTACTGTTTTGTTTTCTAACAAAGTATCTACGGCTTCTTTATCACCGTTTACAACATTTAAAACACCGGCAGGTAAACCAGCTTCAATTGCTAATTCAGCTAATCTCATCGGACAGCTCGGGTCCTTTTCAGATGGTTTTAAAACAAAAGTATTTCCACAAGCTATCGAAACTGGATACATCCACATTGGAACCATAGCAGGAAAATTAAATGGTGTAATACCAGCACAAACTCCCAACGGTTGCCTTAAAGTATGAGAGTCAACGTTTGTTCCAACACTTGTGGAATGATCACCTTTTAATGAGTCTGTAATTCCTGTTGCATATTCAACAACTTCAATACCTCTTTGGACAGAACCTTTTGCATCTGGAATAGTTTTTCCATGTTGTTCTGAAACCATTACGGCCAGTTCTTCCATATTTTTTATAAGTAAATCTTTATACTTTGATAAAATTCTAGCTCTATTTATAGGAGTAGTTTTTGACCATTTTAAAAATGCTTTAGCAGAACTTTCAATTGCCATTTCTACAGTTGCTTTACTTGCTAATTCAACTTCAGCTATTTGCTCTCCAATAGCAGGATTGAATATTGGACCTTTTCTCGATTTTTTATCGCTGTAAATTTTTCCGTCAATAAAGTGGTTAACTGTTTTCATTATAAGTTATTTTATAAATCAAAGTATAACAGGTTTTTTTTGATTGCAATATGTATTCCTTAAATGAGAAAAATATTATCAATTAAAGGTTATATGCTGTTGACTCCTAATTTTACATAAGTTTAGATTAGAATAATTAAAAAGGGGTAAGCTTGATTAAAAGAGATAATGTCCGAGTATGTGTGCCAAGATATATGCAGATTGGCAAGGGTAGCTTAAATCAACTTCCAGAAATTCTCAGTATTATTGGCTCGGTAAAATCTTTATTAATAGTTACAGACAAACAGATGGTTAAGTTTGGTTATGTAAAAAAACTCCAAGAAATACTTACTAAAGCCGGTTTAAAATCTCATATTTTTGACGATACGATACCAGATCCTACCGATACAGTAGTTTTAAATGGTGTTGAAATATTAAAAAAAAATAAGAACGACGCAGTAATAGGTTTCGGTGGAGGAAGTCCAATCGATACAGCTAAAGCAATAGCTGTACTTTCTCAATATAGTAAAAATATTCAAGATTATAAGCCTCCATCTACTTTTGATAAAAAAGGACTTCCTATAATTGCTATACCGACAACTGCTGGTACAGGGTCAGAGGTAACTCATCATTCTGTGATAATTGATACTAAAAGTAATAATTTTGAAAAAATTTCTTGTCGTGGAGAGGGTTTTGTCCCTATTGTTTCAATAATTGATTATGAATTAACTTTATCAAAGCCGAGGAGACTAACTATAGATAGTGCCATTGATACATTAACGCATGGCATAGAAGCTTATGTAAGTAAAAAAGCTACGTTATTTTCTGATAGGATGGCTCTTGATACTATTAGATTAGTTCAAGAAAATATCTATGCTGTTGATAAAGATCCAAAAGACCTAAAAGCTAGAGAAGGTCTTATGTTAGCTGCAACATTAGGTGGCTTAGCTTTCTCTAATGCCTCTATTTGTTTAGTGCATGGAATGAGCAGACCTCTGGGAAGTAATTTTAAAGTGCCCCACGGATTAAGTAATGCAATGTTATTACCAACAATAACTGAGTTTTCAATTAATCATGCTAAAAGCAGATACGCTGATTGTAGTAGAGCAGGAAATTTTTCAGCTCCAGAAGATAATGATGATGATGCATGTTTAAAATTGATTAAAGGTCTCTATAAAATTAATAATGATTTTGATGTTCCTTCTATGAAAGGATTTGGAATCAATGAAAAAAATTTTGAGGAAGAGTTAGAAAATATGGCAACTGACGCAGAAGTTTCAGGTGCACCAAACCTCAATCCAAGAGTGCCTTCTGTAAGTGAAATGGTTGATCTTTACGGAAAAGCATGGAGAGCGTTCTAAAATGAGTTGGGAACATTCTTCAATTTTTAAAACAACTCATACAAAAAAAGAGAGGGGAAAATGAAAAAACTAATAAAAACATCTGTTAGTTTGTTTGCAGTTTTTGCTTTAATGATTACTTTTTCATTACAACAAGTCACTGCAGCAGAAAAAATTAGATGGAAAGTTCAGTCTACTTTTAATACTGGTTGGCCAGCACTAGGAGATCCTGTTGCTCGTTTGTCAGATACATTAGATAGAGCGACTGATGGTAGAATTAAATTAAAGGTTTACGAACCTGGAAAGATACTTCCGCCATTAGAGATCTCACCTTCAATTAGTAAAGGTGATTTACCTGCAGCTTATAACTACATGGCATATGACCAAGGTAGAATTCCTGCAGCTGTATTATTTGCAGCTGTGCCGTTTGGAATGGAACCATGGGAATACGCAGCTTGGTGGTTTGAAGGAGAAGGTGCTAAATTAGCGAATGAAATATACAATAAACAAAATATTCAAGTTTTGTTGTGTAGTACAATTGGGCCTGAAACAGCAGGTTGGTATAGAAACCCTATAACTAGCTTAGCTGATCTTAAAGGTTTAAAAATACGTTTCTCTGGTTTAGGAGGAATGGTTTTAAATGAAATTGGAGCTTCAGCTACTTTAATGGCTGGTGGAGAAATTTTTGCTGCTCTAGAAAAAGGAACTCTAGATGCAACTGAATATTCAATGCCCGCTATTGATGAGGTTCTAGGTTTTCATAAAATCACTAAGTTCAACCTGTTTCCAGGTTGGCACCAAGTATCAACATCAACTCATTTCATGATCAATTTAGATTTATGGAAAAAAATGGGTGCAGCTGACCAAGCTTTATTCGAAATGGCTTGTACAGCAGCAGCTATGAGAGCAATTACAACTGGTGAATTTTTACAAGGTAAGCAAATCCAAAGCTTCCCAGGTAAAGGTGTAACAGCTGCTAGATTGCCTGATAGTGTATTGAGAGAACTACAAAAAGTAAGTGCTAGAGTAATGAAAGAAGAATCTGCTAAAGACGCTGACTTTGCTAAAGTATGGGCTTCTCAACAAGCATTCATGAAAGAGTATGATGTTTGGCAAAAATGGGGATATTTGCCTCGAAACTTTTAGTATTTAATACTAAAAAAGTTGATTATAATAATAAAAGCGGCCGGTTTTACCGGCTGCTTTTGTTTTTAAGGAAAAAAAATTATGTCTAAAGACTTTATATCTGTAGGAAGTTCTCTTGATAAAAAATTACAGCTTAGACACACATCAATCACAAAAAAAATTGATAACTTTGTTTTACAGATCGGGGAAATCTTTAATTGGTTATGGGTAATATTAATTGCAGTTATTATTTTAAATGTAGTCTTAAGATATGTATTTAAAAATGGGATGATTGAATTGGAAGAGTTACAATGGCATCTTTATTGCATTGGTTGGTTAGTTGGGTTATCCTCGACTTATATAGTTGACTCTCATGTAAGAGTTGATGTTTTAAGTGAAAGATTAAGTTATAGAAAAAAACTATGGTCTGAATTATTTGGTATTTTGATTTTATTTTTACCATTTGTAATTCTTGTTCTTTATTATGCGGTTCCTTTTTTTGAATTATCTTGGACATCAAGTGAAAGATCAACATCAGCAAATGGTTTGCCAGCTAGATGGTTTGTAAAAGGTTTTTTAGTAATCAGCTTCTTCTTGTTGTTAATTTCAGGTTTATCTAGAATTACAAGAATAATAGAAACACTTCGATTTGGATTAGAGGATAGAAAATGATTTCATTAGTTACAGAATATTTTTTAGCAATTGCCCTGTTTTTTAGTTTTATTACCTTAATATTTTATGGATTTCCTGTTGCATGGACTATGGGTGGTTTAGGAGTTCTATTTATATTTATTTCAATGCTTTCTGATAACTTATTTGACACCTTTTATGGTGTAGATTTTGGATTTGCATCCATGGTTGTTTATAGACTTTATGGTGTTATGGCTAACTGGGTTTTAGTTGCGTTGCCAATGTTTATTTTTATGGGAATAATGATGGATAAATCTGGCATAGCGGAAGATTTAATGACTGATCTGTCCAAGTTGTTTGGCAAAACAAGAGGTGGACTAGCGATCTCGATTGTATTTATTGGAGTTTTGCTTGCTGCCTCCACAGGAATTATTGGTGCAGCCGTTGTATTACTAACAATTTTAGGTGTCCCTTTAATGTTAAAAAATAATTACAATCCAGACTTAGCTTGTGGCGTTGTTTGTGCAACTGGGACTTTAGGAATTCTTATACCCCCTAGTATTATGTTAGTAATTATGGGAGACCAAGTGAGAATATCAGTTGGAGATTTATTTATGGGTGCTGTGTTTCCTGGACTCTTACTTGGCTTATTGTACACAATATTTATTGTTGTTTATGCTTATATGAACCCAAAGGCCGCTCCATTACCTAAAGATGCTGAACCAGTAGATTTCAAAATAGTTTTAAGAGTTTTAAAATCAATCATACCACCAGCTTTATTAATTTTTGCTGTTTTAGGAAGTATATTTATGGGGATTGCTACTCCTACAGAAGCTTCAGGAGTTGGAGCTTTAGGTGCATCTTTATTAGCTATAATTAGAGGAAGATTATCATTTTCTGATTTGAAAATTGTGATTAGAAAAACAACTCATACTACAGCATATATTTTTGCACTTTTTGTAGGCGCAACAATGTTTGCATTAATTTTAAGGGGTTTAGGTGGCGATGAATTAATTGAAGGAGCTCTTAAGGCATTACCTTTTGGAACAAGTGGAGTTGTAATTGTTGTTTTATTTGTTGCGTTTCTTTTAGGTTTCTTTTTAGATTGGATTGAAATTACACTAATAATTTTACCTTTCTTAGCTCCTGTAATGATGGATCTCGGAGTTGATATGGTTTGGTTTATAGTAATGTTTGCAGTGGTTCTTCAAACTTCATTTATAACCCCGCCTGTTGGATTTGCTTTATTTTATATGAAAGGGGTAGCACCCCAAGGTATTTCTATCACAAATATTTATAAGGGCATAATTCCATTTGTTATTCTTCAAGTGATAGCAGTTGCGATTGTATTTAATTTTCCTGAAATAGTTACATGGTTACCTAAAGTAGCCTATGGTCCATAAAATATAAATTAATAAACATGAAAATAACGAATTTAATTTCAATAATTATAAGTATGTTATTTGTAGTAAATTTTGCAAAAGCTGACTTAAATACATCATTAAAAGTGTATTTAGATGGAAAAGATTTAGAGAAAGGCTCTACCCAAATATATTTATTGAAAAGATGTAGCGCAGTTTATGCTTATGCATCTGGAATAGTTCTTAAGTCTGATGCTGTTTCCTCTAAAAATTTTATAGAGATTTCTAACAATTTATTATTTAAATCTGTAGAATTAATGGTTATTGATGAAAATAAAAAACTTGAGGAAGCCCAAGATGAAGCTGAAAAAAATAGAAAAGAATTATTTAGCAATTACATAGCTGATGGTAAAAAAAATTGGGAAAAAAACAAATCCCACTTTAAAGGGTCGTATATATCAGAGGATGTGGCTATTTGTTCTAAGCTGACAGAAGAAAACTAAAATAAAGATTTAGATTTTTATTGAATAATTGTGAGTTATGAATAAAAGATAATCTCATTCATGAAAAAAAAAATTTCTTTAATTGGTGCAGGTCAAATAGGTGGGACACTCGCACATTTGATCGGAATAAAAGAATTAGTAAATGAGGTGATTTTATTTGATGTAGCAAGTGGAATTGCAAAAGGTAAAGCACTAGATATAGCCCAATCTTCATCTGTTGATGGTTTTGATGTAAAATTTTCAGGTACAGATAATTATAAAGACATTAAAGATTCTGATGTAATTATTATTACAGCTGGGGTTCCTAGAAAGCCTGGAATGAGTCGAGACGATCTACTTGGTATTAATTTAAAAATTATTAAACAAGTAGCTGAAGGAGTAAAACAAAATGCACCAAATGCATTTGTTATATGTATTACTAACCCATTAGATGTTATGGTTATGGCTTTCCAAAAATTTTCTGGCTTGGCATCAAATAAAGTTGTCGGAATGGCAGGGATTTTAGATAGTTCTAGGTTTAAATTGTTTTTATCTTTAGAACTTAATGTGCCTGTAAAAGAAATAGATGCGATGGTCATGGGAGGACATGGAGATACTATGGTCCCAATGCCCAGGTTTACAAAAGTTTCTGGAAAACCTTTGCATGATCTAATTAAAGAGGGCAAAATTTCTCAAGAAAGATTGGAAGAAATTAATCAAAGAACTAGAGATGGTGGTGCAGAAATTGTTAAGTATCTGGAGAAAGGATCGGCATTTTATGCTCCTGCAGCATCAGGAGTTCAAATGGCAGAAGCATACTTAAACGACGAAAAGAAATTATTACCTTGTGCTGTTCAATTAAATGGAGAATATGGGGTTAATAATGTCTATGCTGGAGTTCCAGTTATAGTAGGAAAAAATGGTGTTGAAAAAATAGAACAGATAGAACTTGATGAAAAAGAAAAAAAGGAATTCATGCACTCTATAGAAGCTGTAAAAACGCTTTGGGAAGCAGCATCTAAGATAGATCCTGATCTTTCTAAGTAATAATGAACATTCACGAGCATCAAGCTAAACAAATCTTAAAAAAATATGGTGCAATTGTTCCAGAGGGAGTTTTTGCACTAACAGTTGATGAATTAGTAGAAGAAGCAAAATCACTAAAAACAAAAAAGTATGTTTTAAAAGCACAGATCCATGCTGGTGGAAGAGGTAAGGCTGGAGGGGTAAAGATTTTAAATACTATTGAGGAACTAAAACTAGCAGCAAAAGAATTATTGGGTAAAAAACTTATAACACATCAAACAGGACCGGAGGGACGAGAAGTAAAAAGGCTATATGTTGAAGAGTCTTCAGATATTGATAAAGAATTTTATTTATCATGCTTAGTAGACCGAGCTAGTTCAAAAATTGCTTTTATATCTAGTGATCAAGGTGGAATGGATATTGAAGAAGTAGCAAGAAATAATCCAGAAAAAATTGTAACAACAAAAATTGAATTAAATAATGAAATTGCAGATGGTGATTGTGAAAAGATAATTAAAATTTTTAATTTAAATGAAAATATTAAAAGTCAAGCTATCAGTTTAATAAAATCAATATATCAAATGTTTATTAGCACAGACGCGAACATGGTTGAGGTTAATCCGTTAATTTTAACAAAGGAAAATAAAATAATTTGTTTAGATGCAAAAATAAATTTTGATTCTAATGCTTTGTTTAGACAGCCAGAAATTGTTGAATTAAGAGATTTGAATGAAGAAGATCCTGCAGAAATAGAAGCTAGCAAAAACGATTTAGCTTATATTAAATTAGATGGTAGTATTGGCTGCATGGTTAATGGAGCTGGCTTGGCCATGGCAACTATGGACATTATAAAATTATATGGGAAAGAACCAGCCAATTTTTTAGATGTAGGTGGTGGTGCATCAAAAGAAAAAGTATCTGCAGCTTTCAAAATAATTCTTTCAGATAAAAATGTTAAAGGGATTTTGATTAATATTTTTGGAGGCATAATGAGATGTGATGTACTTGCTCAAGGGTTAGTTAACGCAGCTAAAGAGATGAATATAAACGTTCCTCTAGTTGTAAGACTTGCAGGTACTAATTTTAAAGAAGGAAAAGAGATATTAGATAATTCAGGATTAAAATTGATTTCTGCTGAAAATTTAGATGATGCAGCAAAAAAAATTGTCGAAGCAATTAAATAAAATGTCAGTACTTATAAATAAAGATACAAAAGTAATTTGTCAGGGTTTTACAGGAGCACATGGTACTTTTCATTCAGAACAAGCAATTAAATATGGAACTAACTTAGTCGGAGGGGTAACACCTAAAAAAGGTGGCCAAAAACATTTAGATAGGCCAGTATTTAATAGTGTTATAGAAGCTAAAAATGAAGTTGGAGCAGATGCATCCATGATTTATGTGCCAGCAAAATTTGCAGCCGCAGCCATTATAGAAGCAATTAATGCTTCTGTAGAATTAATTGTATGTATCACAGAAGGTATACCAGTTCAGGATATGCTTAAAGTAAGAAAAAAACTAAGTGGGTCAAAAAGCAGATTGATAGGACCTAATTGTCCAGGAATAATAACACCAGAGGAGTGTAAAATTGGAATTATGCCAGGAAGTATTCATAAAAAAGGATCAGTAGGAATTATATCTAGATCTGGAACTCTTACTTATGAAGCTGTTGCACAAACAACTGAAATTGGATTAGGTCAATCAACATGTATTGGTATTGGAGGAGATCCAATTAATGGAACAAATTTTATTGACTGTTTAGATTTATTTTTAAATGATGAAGAAACAGAGTCTATTTTAATGATAGGTGAAATTGGAGGAACTGCAGAGGAAGAGGCCGCAGAATTTGTTAAAAGTCACAAAATCAAAAAACCAATAGTTGGATTTATTGCTGGTATTACAGCCCCACCAGGAAGAAGGATGGGTCATGCGGGTGCAATTATTTCAGGAGGCAAAGGTGGTGCTGAGGATAAAATCAAGAAAATGGAGGAATCTGGAATTACAGTAGCCAAATCCCCTTCAATAATTGGTAAAACTTTATTTAATAAATTGTCAAATTGAAAAATTATATTAGAGGACTATATTAAATAAATAGATGTCAACATCAAAAAATTTTGAATATGAAAAAAATTCATTTTTAAATAAATCTAATAGTGCATTTATTGAACAAATGTATCTTAAATTTATTAACAAGGATGTAGATTTACCAAATAGTTGGAAAGATTATTTTGAAGGAATTGGAGATGAATTAAATATTATTGCAAAAGAAATTAACGGACCTTCTTGGGGTCCAAAAAAAAACCAAATAGATATTGATGAGCTTCAGAAAAAAATTGATCAAAAAGAAATTAGTTCTAATAAAGTAATTATAAATACAGATAGCATACCTGCAAGTTCATCAAAATCAAATGAAGACTCAATAAAAGCTGTCTCTATGATAAGATCGTACAGGCAAAGAGGACATCTTATTGCTAAATTAGATCCACTTGAATTATTAAAATCTGACTATTTAGATGAGCTTCACCCAGAGTCATTCGGTTTTAAAAAAGATGACTATAAAAAAAATATTTATTTAGGTGGAGTTATTAACAAACAAAATTCTAATATTAAAGAAATACTTGATTTTTTAAAAAAAACTTACTGTGGACCGATTGGATATGAATATATGCATATTTCAAATCCAACTGAAAGAAAATGGTTTAGAGATAGAGTAGAAAAGTCAAAAGACAATATGAATTTTACCAAAAATGGTAAAGAAGCAATTTTAAATAAATTAATTCAAGCGGAAGGTTTTGAAAAATTTCTTCATACAAAATATGTTGGAACTAAAAGATTTGGATTAGATGGTGGTGAAAGTTTAATACCTGCTTTAGAACAAATAATTAAAATTAGTGGTCAATCTCAAGTCAAAGAAGTCAAGATTGGAATGTCACACAGAGGAAGATTAAATGTTTTAGCAAATGTATTGCAGAAATCTTACAAAAGAATATTTAATGAATTTGCCGGAGAGTTTGGAATAACATCTGAAGAAGAAGCAGGTGATGTAAAATATCATTTGGGAGCTTCTTCAAACAGAGAATTTGATGGAAATTCAGTACATGTAAGTTTAACTGATAATCCGTCTCATTTAGAAGCTGTTAACCCAGTTGTTTTGGGCCAAACTAGAGCAAAACAATTCTTTCATAAAGATAAAGAAAGAAAAAAAGTAATCCCAATACTAATTCATGGTGATGCTGCTTTTGCTGGTCAAGGAGTTGTTGCAGAATGTTTTGCGATGTCTGGATTGCCAGGTCATAATACAGGTGGAACGATACATATTATCATTAACAATCAGATTGGTTTTACAACTAGTCCAAGATTTGCTCGTTCATCACCATATCCATCTGATGTTGCAAAGATGGTTGATGCGCCAATAATACATGCTAACGGTGATAATCCAGAGGCAGTTGTTTATGCGGCTAGAGTTGCAACCGACTTTAGATTAAAGTTTAATAGAGATGTTGTTATAGACTTATTTTGCTACAGAAGATTTGGACACAATGAAGGAGATGAGCCATCATTTACCCAACCATTAATGTATGAAAAAATTAGATCACATCCATCAACAGTAAAAGTTTATGGAAAAAAATTAGTAGATGAAAAAATTATTACTAATGAAAATTTAGATGATTTAATTAAAAAATTTAAAGATTTGCTTAATGATCAGTTTAAAAACGCAAAAGATTACAAACCTAAGATTGCATGGTTCGAAGGTACTTGGTCTGCATATAAACCTGAAAGAGGCAAAGACAAACGTGGTATTACAGGGGCTGATACAAAAAAACTCATAAAAATTTCTGAAAAAATAAATTCTTTGCCAGAAGAATTAAATTTACACAAAACAATTGTTAAAATATTAAATAATAGAAAAGAAAATGTAAAAAAAGGGTCTGATATAGATTGGTCAACGGCAGAGTCACTAGCATTTGGATCATTATTAGAAGAAGGATATCCAGTAAGGTTAGTTGGTCAAGATTCTGGAAGAGGAACTTTTAGTCAAAGACACTCTGTGTTAAGAAATCAAAAAGATAATAGCCGATATGTTCCTTTAAATAATATTTCTAATAATCAAAAACATTTTGAAGTAGTGGATAGTTTTTTATCTGAACTTGCAGTTTTAGGTTTTGAATATGGTTATAGCTTGGTAGAACCAAATACTCTTACGATTTGGGAAGCACAATTTGGAGATTTTGCAAATGGTGCTCAAGTCGTAATTGACCAATTTATTGCATCAGGAGAAAGAAAATGGAGAAGAGCTTCAGGATTAGTAATGTTATTACCTCATGGATATGAGGGTCAAGGACCAGAACATTCATCTGCTAGATTAGAGAGATTTTTGCAATTATGTTCAAACGACAATATGCAAATTATGAATTGTACAACACCAGCAAATTATTTTCATGCTATAAGAAGACAAATGCATAGAGACTTTAGAAAACCGCTGATTATAATGACACCTAAATCATTATTAAGAAATAAATATTGTGTTTCTTACTTGAATGATTTTAGTAAAGAAAATTCTTTTCATCGTGTTTTGTGGGATCATGCAATAGACCCTAAAACCAAAGGGTTTATAAAACTTCAAAAAAGTTCAAAAATGAGAAAAGTAATTTTATGTTCAGGTAAAATTTATTTTGATTTATTAGAAGCTAGGGAAAAATTGAGAGTGGATGACGTTATTTTATTTAGAATTGAGCAGCTTTACCCATTTCCTGCAAAAGCATTGGTCAAAGAACTTAAACCCTATGCTAAATCTGCAACATTTCATTGGTGTCAAGAAGAACCAAAAAATATGGGTGCTTGGTTTTCAGTGAGGGATTATATCCAATGGACATTAGATAATATTAGGGCTAATAATAATAAAATTTCTTATATAGGAAGGAGTCCAGACGCGTCACCAGCAACAGGTTATGCAAA
>CACPGM010000004.1 GCA_902633535.1 uncultured Pelagibacteraceae bacterium
ATAAAAAAATTTTGAAAAAATCAAACTAAATGTTAAGTAAAATTTAAAGCTAGTTTTTATGACCTTTTTGAAAAATTTATTTATCTATTTACGTTATAAAAGGTTCAATAAATTACACTTTAAAAAAAATAACTTTCCTAATAGTGAAAATTTAATCCTAATTGAGTTTAATAGATTTAAAACTTTTCATGTGTCAGTTGCTATTATAGCAAATATTCTAGCAAAAAAGTTCAAAGCAAACATGGCTTGTTATCCTGAAATTAGCTTTCATAAATGTGTTGATGGCAAACAAACGTTAAAAAATAAATTACTTTTTTTTTTAGGAAATATTTTAAAAACAAAAGATTTTGGTATTTTTTACTCATTTGGTGTAAAAAAGATATTTAATGTCCCGGTTAATAGCCCATATTATGAAGAAGCTTTAAGAATTAAAAAAAGATACATAAAAAAGATAAAGACTAAGGACAATCTATTAAAATTTAAGCTCAATAATATTCTAATAGGTGATCTTATTTATGACTCTTATTTGAAATATTACAAGAAAGAAACTGTTAATATTTCTCATGTTACTTTTTCATACTTTTTTCAAAAATCTATAGAGTATTATTTATTTTGGTTTTACTATTTTAAAAAAAATAATGTAAAAGCTGTAATAACACCTCAGGCAAGTTTACTATCAGCTCTACCACTGAGGTTAGCAATTTATTTTAGCTCAAAAGCTATAGTGGCTGATCAACAATATTTATTTCAATTAAATAAAAATAGAATTTATGCTCATACTCAGTGGCTTGATTTTCAAAAAGATATAAAAAGAAAAGATGTTAAAAAGAATATATCCAAAGGATTGGAGTTAGCAAAAAAAAGGGTTATGTTAAGATTTGCTGGCCAAGCAAGCGTTGATATCCCATATATTTATAAATCTCCTTACAAAAAAAAAAATAATTTAAAAAATAGGGTACTTAAAAAAAATAATAGATTAAAGATTTTAATCGCTCCACATAGTTTTGTTGATGCACCTCATGCTTGGGGCAATCATTTATTTGCTGATTATTATGAGTGGTTAATATATATCTTAAAATTGTCAAAAATGACAAAATATGATTGGTATATAAAATGTCACCCTAATTTTTACAATAGGTTCCAGGACCCATCTGCTCAAATTGTAGAGTCACTGTGTAAAGAATATAAGAATGTAAAATATCTTGCTCAAACAACTTCACACTATCAAATAATATCTGAAAAAATTGATTATGTAATAACGTGTAATGGAACTATAGCCATGGAATATCCATATTTAGGAATTCCTGCTATCAATGGGTCAATGACTACTCCTTATAATTTCAAATTCAATTATAATCCAAAGACCATTAAAGAATTAAAAATGATTATTTTAAATCTAAAAAAAAAGAAATTTAAAGTTAATAGAAAAAAAATTTTAGAAACATATTTTTTAAGACATATATATTATTCTAATGATTGGCTATATGAAAATATCAATGAATTAATAAAATATTGTAAAGAATGGCAGCTTGTACATATTAACCCAGCTGCTTATGAATTTTTCTTAAAAAGGTCAAAATCTGTTTACTCAAAAAAAAAATATGATGCTTTAAAAAGATTTATAGACTCTAAAGATTATATGTTTAATTTTAGTCATTTAGGTATGAATTTATCAGATCAAATCTTGTCACAAAAAAAAATATATTAATATTAATTAATTTAATTTATTAATAAGTTATAATTATTCAGTAATGATTAAAAAAAATATTTTTCATTAAATTTTTTATTTAAAATTTTAAATAAATTATCATTATCTAATTCTTTTAAAAATAAGTCAAATGCTTCACTCGATGGCTTTGAATTTTTTTTTAAGAATTTTGAAAGTTTTTTTGACAAAAAATATCTCCAAAAATTATATACTGGTAAATTATATTTACCATCAGTGTAACTTTGAGAAAGTTTTGTTTTTATAAATCTATTTAAAATCCTCGTAAAATTAGTAACAACAGTGCTATTGCTAGAATTTGTTTTTTCTGAATTCATTAAATTTTTAATATCATTTTCGGTTAAATCAATTTCGATATCTAACTCATTCAAAAATAGTTTAAGTCCATTAAAATCCTTAAAAATATCTTCATATAAAAATGTATGTAAATTTTCTTTTCCAAAAAGATTTTGGTAAAGTGAAACTAATTTATCATATTTAAAGTAATCTAATGAATTTGTCTTTAATCTTTCTTTAATCCAATCATTAAAATTACAAGTGTAACCATATTGAATGTCATCCTTATAAAATGAATAAATTGCATCTTTTTGATTCCTTAAAACAAGAATTATTTTTGTATTAGGAATATATTTTTTTATTCTTTTAGCTAACATTTCTATAAACATACATGAGCCTAAAGTTTGTGGAGAAACACTACCAGTGAAAGATTCAGAGCTTATTAATATTTTTTTATCATCATTACTAAAGTTTTTGAAAAAATTTATAAGGTTGATTATTTTGTTTTCATCAAAGTGTAACTCTGAACAACTTTGAAAATACCTTATATCATCAGTAAATGAATTTTTTTCATAAAAACTCAGATTCGTAAAATTTTTAATTTTTGGAAAAATCTTAGCTTGTAAAAAAGAACTCCCAGATTTGTGAATACCGATGTGAACTAAATTTTTTTTAATCATAGATTTTATAGATAAATAATCTTTTTATTTTTGTACTTAGTGTAATAACCCCTTGTATCTATTAAAATTTTACTTTTTGATAAAATCTTTTTATAGGGTAAATTTGTGTGATCTGTAACTAGTGTTACAATATCATAAGATGAAATCCTATTTAAATTTTTTATTGATTTAATTTTCTTATTAAATAATTTAATAGAGTCTATATAGGGATCATAGTAATCAAATTTAATTTTTTTTTTTATAAAACTATTAATAATTTTTAATGAAGGCGATTCACGATAATCATTTATATCTCCCTTATAAGCAACACCAATTATTAAAATCTTTTTTTTTTTGCTATAATTTTTATTTAATAATTTTAGAATATTTTTGATAACAAATTTTGTTACATCTAAGTTTTTTTTTCTTGCCAATGTTATTAAGTCTACTTTTCCTCGAATTTTATCTGCATACCAATTTAAAAAAATTGGATCTATGGGAATACAATGGCCTCCCACGCCTGGACCTGGCACAAATCTATTAAAACCAAAAGGTTTTGATGAAGCTGCAGATATCACATCATGAAAATTTATATTACCTCTATGACATAACATTTTAATTTCATTAATGAGTCCAATATTAACTGATCTGTATGAATTTTCTAAAAGTTTTGACATTTCTGCAACCTCTATTGAGCTAGCTACAAAAACTGACTTAAACAGGAGTCCATAAAAAAATTTTATTTCTTTTTGTGAAGACTTATTATTACCTGAAATAACTTTTGGAATATCTTCATATGTTATTTTTAAGAATTTTTTTTTCTTTTTACCTGGATCAATTCTTTCTGATGAAAACCCATAATTCAAGAATTTTTGATCATTATTTAAGTTACTAAGATATTTGGAGAAAATTTCATTAGTAGCACCTGGATAAACTGTACTTTCAAGTACAAAAGTAGATTGAGGACTGCAAAAGTTTTTCATTATTTTCAAAGCATTCATAATATAAGACAGATCTGGATGATTTTTTTTTGTTAGTGGTGTTGGTAGACAAAAAATAATAAAATTTCTATCTTTTATAGATTTTATTTGATGCATTGAAAAAAAATTTTTTTTTGCTCTTTTCAAATCTGCAGAACTTATATCTGTGTTATCTGATATATTTCTTTTTAAGTTGTTAATCTTAAATTTGTTAATATCAAAACCTTTAACATCAATTTTATTTTTTTCACACAAAAGGTATAATGGAAGACCAACATAGCCTAACCCAATAACAGCAACTTTATAATCTGTTTTTTTAATCATTTATTATATATCAAAAATATTTTTTTTTGAAAATTTATTCCATTCGAAAATAAAATTATAAATCTTTTTTAGAAATTTTTTTGGTGTTCTGTTGTTATATGTGTCTATAACTAAACTTTTTTTTTTATTCATAAATAATATCTTTTAATTTCCAACTATTATTATCCTTTTTCCACACTTCACTATTTCTGTGTTTATTTATGATTTCTTCAAATTCAAAATTACTTAAATTCAAATATTCTAAAACTTCTTTTAAATCGTTTTTTGGAAACTCTCCATCATATTTTTTTACTATTTTTAATGCTTCATTCCTACTCATTTGAGAGTTCTGAATAAACCTACTAGTATCTCTTACTGCTCTTCCAAATCCAAACTTAATATATTGCATATAATAATATAAACTATCAATTTTATCATCAAGACTATCAAAATCTGTAAACGTCCCGTTTGTTCTACCATCTGGATTTTCCTGAAAATTTGGCATTATTTTTTTTACATACTTATAATTTTCAAACATGCTCCACCTAAAAAAATAACTAAAATAATATGCTGTTATTTTATTTTCAGATAATTGATTTTGTGTTGGATAAATATATGGCTCCAAATCTTTAAGGGTTATATCTTCATTTTGCCAATTTTCTGGATAATCTCCAATTTGATGCTCTATTACCTCTGTTATATCTCTCTTTTTTTTGCTTTCTTCAGACAAAACCAATCCTCCATACTCACTTTCTCCATGCTCGGCATAAAAAACAAATGGGATATTATAATTAATAGCTGTTTTAATAGGTACTGAATTAATTCCAGCTTCCCAAGCTACTTTGGGATTTCCTCTTTCAATAAAAAATCTTTTTGCCAATAATTTTGCTACTTTTTGGTTAGGTCTAAAAAAGATACTATCAAAACCTAGTTTCAATAATTCTTCCCTATTATGTTGACCGCATTTATTAGTTATTAAAGGTGAGAATGTTACTAACAGTGGGTTTAGATCAAATTCATTTTTTAATCTTAAAGCTATAGAAGTCGAGTCTTTACCTCCTGACCAAGGAATTATACAATCATAATTATTATTATTTTTTTTTGAGTATTTTTTAATATCCTCAACAATAATTAAAAATTCTTTTTTTCTTTTTTCCCAGTCAATTTTTTTTTTATCTTCAGCATTAGTACATGCATTACAAATGCCTTCATCATTAAAAGAAACCCTTGGGCGGCTGCTTGGAGTAACACAGCTTTTACAAATCAAGATACTCATGATCTTATGTGGATACCATTATCTATTAAAAATTTTTTTGCAGAAGCTATACTGTTTTCTGTAAAATGAAAAATATTTTGAGTGCATGCACCAGAAACATCAGTATTTTTAAATAAATCTAAAATATGTTGCCAATTACCTGCACCACCAAGGACCAATATTGGGTTTTTAGAAAATTTTTTTATCTCAGAGACCAAATCAAGATCATAACCTAATAAACTACCGTCTCTATCAATATTATTTACAAGTATTTCACCAACACCATTTTTCATAGACTGTAAAATACTTTCTTTTATATTTAAATTCATTTTTTTGGTAGAACTTTTTCCAAACACTTCATAAACGTTTTTTATGATTTTAAAATCTAAAGATTGAATTAGGGACTGATTTCCATATTTTTTTGTAATTTGATCTGATAAATCTTGATCAAATAATTTATCAGAACCTAAGATAATTTTATCTGCACCATTTTTATAAAGTAAATCAACATCAGATAAAGATGAAATTCCACCTCCAACAGAGATAGGAACAAAACAATTTTTTGAATAAAAGTTAACTATTGCTAAAAAATTTTTTGAAAATTTCATTTTCGAAATATCAATTAAAATGAGCTCATCTATACTCCAAAGATCTATAAAATTTTTAGTATATCTGTAGTCTGGTATAAACTTTTTTGTTCTAAATAAAACTCCATCTAAAAAAGTCAAACAAATAATAATTCTCTTTTTTGTCATAATTCGGAAAAATTTTTCAATACCTGAAGACCATTTAATTGACTTTTTTCAGGGTGAAACTGAACACCGTATAAATTCTTTTTATTGATTGATGAAGTAAAAATTTGCAGATCATATTTAGAAACTGTCGTTTGAATTTCATTATTTTCTTCATATAAGAAAAATGAGTGGGTAAAATAAAAATCAGAATTATCATTAATATTTTCAAAAATTTTCGACTTTTTTACTATTTCACAGCTAGTCCAACCTACGTGAGGAACTTGAACTTTCTGATCAGTTTCATTGAAGGCTTTAAATTTTCCTTTTAAAAACCCTAAACCTTCAGATAAACCATGTTCAGTACTTTGCTCAAAAAAAACTTGAAAACCAGAACAAATTCCTAATATAGGATAATTTTTTGAGTTACTTTCAATAAGAGCTTTATCAAAATTTTTATGAATCATTTTTTGATGATAATCTTTAAATGCTGCCACGCCAGGCAAAACTATTTTGGTAACACCAATTAAATCATCTGGTTTTTTACAAATTTTATATTTGCTATTTATTTTATCGAATGCAGATATAAGCGAAGCAATATTTCCTGTATCTAAATCAATTATTCCAATCATAGGTTTTTTTCTAAAAAAAAATTTGTTGTAATTGTTGAAAATATTAATTTGGACAAATGATTTGGGATAAATTTAAAATCTATTTTTTCGTGTAGTTTTTTTAAATTTATATATTCATTTACTGGTGATGAATTATTAAAAATTTTATCAATATTTTTTTTATCTTTGAAATCAATTACCGAGTTAATTGAGGCATTAAATCCCTTTTTTTTTCTATCAAGTCTAACTGTATCTGTTAAAATTTTTTTCGATGATTGTCTTAAGAGATACTTTTGATAACCATCTTTTATTAAGTACTCAGGCGGTATAGTTAGAGAAAATTCATAAAGCTCCTTATCCAAGAACGGACTTCTATTTTCTATTGAATTGTACATAGAATTCAAATCATCATGTTTTAAAATAACAGGAACTGTTTCATGAAACATTTCATTCATCATACGATTTCTTAATAATTCTTTACAAAAGTTTTTTTCGTTAAACTTTGAGTTTTTTATTGAATTTGAATATTCAAAAATATTGAAATTATTTTCATAGACATTTTCTCTATTTTTTGGATTCTTGATATAATGCTCATAATCCATTAGGTTAGGATTTCTTAGGAATGGTTTTATGTTTATTTGCCAAGATTTAACGTTGTCTAAAAAATTTTTATTTGATTGTATTGTTTGAAAAAAGGCTAAAAAATGATCATAATATCCTGTAAAAATTTCATCTGATCCAACACCTGACAGAGATACTTTAAAATTTTTTTTAGCTATATTTTCTGTTATTTTTGAGTGAATATAATATGACATAGTCGCTATTGGACCATCGTGATAATCTGTTAACGCTTTTATTTCATTAAAAAAATTTTTTTTAAGATTTTCTATTTTAATTTTTGTTGAGTCACACTTAAGATCATGAATTACTGCATTTATATTTTCGCTTTCATCATACCTTGGGTCATTATCAATGCATGAAAAGGTTGAAATTTTTTTATTAAAAAACTTTGTTGCTAAGGAGGCCAAATATCCTGAGTCTATTCCACCACTTAGACAAAAAGCTATAGGAACATCTGATCTCATTCTAAATTTTAAACTTTTTATCAACAAGTGATTAATATGATCAATAGCATCTATTTGAGATAGGCTTTTATTTATTTTAAGCTTAGGACTCCAGTATTTTTTCTTTTTTATTTGCAAATCTAGATTGATTTCTAAATTTGTACCAGGATCGAGGTGATATATATTTTTAAATTGTGTGCTATTTTCTTTATTAAGAGATTTATAACCATTGAATAAATTTTGAAAAATATAATTATCATTAATATCAAACTTGATCTTAGATAACTTTTGAATATATTTTATTTCTGAACCAAAAAAAAAATTTTTTTTATCAAAAAAATAAAATAAAGGTTTTTCACCAAAAATATCTCTAGATAAAAAAAGTTTTTTTTTCTTTTTATCCCATAGTGCAAAAGACCACATGCCAATAAACTTTTTAACACAATCTATTCCATATTCTTTATAAGACTTTAACAAAACTTCAGTATCAGAATTTGTTTTAAATTTATAATTTTTTTTTTTTAAAACTTCTTTAATTTCTAAATAATTGTAAATCTCTCCATTAAAAACCAATATACAATCATCATCTATAAATGGCTGATTAGATCTGTTATCTAAGTCGATAATACTTAATCTTGAGTGAAATAATGTTAGTCTATTATTATCAGTTTTTAAATTCTGATAATTAAAAAAATTTGGTCCTCTATTTTTCATAACCGTGCCTATTTCAGAAATATTAAAATCTATCGAATTTTTTTTTCCAAAATAACCAGCAATACCACACATATTATAAAAACCGATTTCTTATTAAATTAAAACAATTATTGATAAAAGATTTGTAATGTCTTGAGTTTTATTTTTCATATTTATTGTTATATAATAGTTTCATTTAAAAAAATAAACACCTTCATTATTACTTATATGAAATTAATACTTATTATCTTTATTCGACTTAATTCAAAAAGACTTAAAAACAAAGGAATTTTAAAAATTGGAAACAAATCCATTATTGAGATAATAATAGAAAGATGTTTACAGTGCATAAATAAGAAATATCTGATCGTTGCTACATCTAAAGAAAAAATAAATAATAAGTTAGTTGATATTCTAAAAAGGAAAAAAATAAAAATTTTTAGAGGCAGTGAAAAAAATGTAAGAGATAGAGCAATTCAATGCTGTATAAAATTTAAAGCAAAAGGATTTATAAGGATAAATGCAGATAGGCCCTTTTTTGATTATAAACATTTAAACAAAATGATAAAACTATATAAATCTGGTAAATTCGATCTCGTAAGCAATAAAAAATCAATTAACAAAAGTAAAGGTTTGACTTTAGAAATAATTAAATTTAATAAATTTTTGAATATAAACAATCAAATAAAAAAATCTGATAAAGAACATATTTTAAATTATTTTTATAGAAATCATAAAAAATATATAATTAAATATACAAATCAGTTTAGTGAAAATATAAATATAAATCTTGCTTTAGATAATTTAAAAGATTTTAAAATGATAGAAAAAATATACAAATATTTCAAGTATGATTACTTGGTTAATACAAATAAAGTTATAAAATTTTTAAGGGAGAAAAATGGTAATTTTAGGTATTAATGACGGCCACCATTCAGGTTGTGCGATTTTTGTTAATGGAAAAAACAAATGTACTCTTTCAGAAGAAAAAATAACAAGAAAGAAAAATGAATATGGTTTTCCTGCATTTTCTATTAAAGAAGCTCTAAAATTTTGCAAATTAAAAAAAAACCAAATCGATTTTGTAGCGGTTTCAACAAAATTCTTACCCCCAAAATATTTTTTTGTAAAAAGAAATACTAGTTTCACTATTGATGATTATTTGAAAGAACAAAACGAATATTGGTACCCAAAATTATACAAAAATAAAAAAACAAAATATTTAAGTATTTTTAAAAATAAGATTTTAAAAAAAAATCTCTACAATAAAAAATTTATCAAAAATGAAGATGATGTTTTAGGTATGCAAAACGCCAGAAGAGATTTGATTTCAAAAAGTTTAAATATTTCTGAGAAAAAAATTTACTTTTACGATCACCACATGTGTCATGCTTATTATGGGTATTTTGGTTCTAATTTGAGTCAAAAAAAAAAAGTTGCTATTGTTACAGCTGACGGTGGTGGAGATAACTGTAATGCATCAATATGGATTGCAAAAAATAATAAAATAAAAAATGTTTACAAAACTAATATCGGTAACATTGGAAGAATTTATAGATATTTTACACTTTTCTTAGGCATGAAACCTACTGAACATGAATTTAAAGTTATGGGTATGGCGGGATATGGATCCACTAACACTAACTATTATAAAGCTCCACTAAAAATTTTAACTGACACGCTTAATATAAAAAATACTAAATTCTATTATAAAAAAAAAATTAAAGATCATTTTTTTTACTTTAAAAACAAACTAAGTCATTACAGATTTGACACTTTGAGTTTTGTTGTACAAAAATTTACTGAAGATTTATTGTCAAAATGGTTTTTAAACATATCAAAAAAATATATTGTAAATGACTTTGTATTTTCTGGAGGAGTAGCGCAAAATATTAAAGCTACAAAAAAAATTTTAGAGCATAAGACTATAAATTCTATTTTTATTCCACCAGGTCCCGGTGACGAGTCTGTGAGTATAGGTGCTTGTTACGTAATGTTACACAATCATAAAATTGAGAAAAAGGATATTCAAAATATTTCAAATCCTTATATAGGAAAAAAATTTGATAAGAATGAGCTAAGTTTTATTTTTAAAGATAAAAAACTTAAAATAGAAAAAACTAATTCAAAAAAATTAGCAAGAATTCTGAGTAATGGAAATGTAATTGCTCGTTACTCCAGTGATAATTTTGAGTTTGGTCCAAGAGCACTAGGGAATAGATCAATAATAGCTGATCCAAGAAACCAGGATACTATTAATGTAATAAATAAGAAAATCAAAGTAAGGGATTTTTGGATGCCTTTTGCACCTAGTATTTTGGAAGAAGATTTCAATAAATACATTCTTAATCCAAAAAAACAAAAGCCTTATTTTATGACAATGAGTTTTGACACAACCTCAATTGGCAAAAAAAAACTAAGTGCTGCATGCCATCCCTTTGATAAAACTGCAAGACCTCAATTAGTTTCAAAAAAATATAACTTAAATTATTATAAATTAATTAAAGAATTTAAAAAAATTACAGGCTTGGGTGCTATATTAAATACCTCTTTTAACCTGCATGGAGAACCAATTGTTTATTCACCTGCAGATGCAATTAAAACTTTTAAAAATAGTGGTTTAGAATATCTAAATATTGATAATTTTTTAATTCAAAAAATCTAGCTATAAAAATTCAAAGTTTAATAGTACATTTAACAATAAGTAAAAATTAAATATGACAAAAATTATTGCAGAAATTGGTCATGAAAAATAAAATTTCTGTTATAGTTTGCGTTCACAACCATGATAAATGGATAGGTCATTGTTTAAATAGTTTAGAAAATCAAAAAGCTAAAGGTTTGAAATATGAGGTTATCGTTTATGATGATGCTTCTAAAGACAATACTAATCAAGTCCTAAAAAAATTTAAATCAAAGAATTTCAAAATTTATAAAAATAAAAAAAATCTTGGATTGCCCACCACACTAAATAAAGCAATTAAAAAAGCTACTGGTCAGTTTATAGTTAGAGTAGATTCTGATGATTTTGTAAATAAATCTTTTTTGAATAATCTGAAATATTTTTTGGATACAAGAAAATCTTTTAAAGCAGTTGCTTGTGATTATTATGAAGTTAACAATGAAAACAAAATCTTAAAAAAAATAAATAGTACAAAAAAACAAATTGCATGTGGAATTTTATTTGATAAATCAGCCATGTATAAAGTTGGATTATATAATCCAAAATTTAAAATGAGAGAAGGTCATGAATTTAGAATGCGATTTTTAAAAGAATTTAAGATTGGAAGGTTGAAAAGACCGTTATATTATTATAGGCAACATAACAAAAATAGAACAAAAGAAAGAAAATTGCTTAAAAAGTTCGATAAAATGTTAAAGGCGATATAATTTAATTTATGAGAATATTGATTACAGGATGTGCAGGTTTTATTGGATTTCATTGTTCTAAGTTTTTTTCTCAAAAAAAAGGTTTTAAAATATTAGGTATAGATAACTTAGATAATTATTATGATGTTAAAATCAAAAGAAAAAGATTAAGTTTATTAAAAAACTACAAAAATTTTCATTATTTCAAAATAGATTTAAACAATGAAAAAAAACTAGATTTTTTTTTCAGAAAAAATAAAGTTGATTTAGTTATTCACTTGGCAGCTCAAGCGGGTGTGAGATATTCTTTCACAGATCCCAAAAAATATTTGAATGTAAACATAAACGGTTTTTTCAATATCTTGGAGAATATGAAGAATTATAAAATTAAAAAAATACTTTTTGCGTCTTCTTCCTCTATTTATGGAGATGCAAAAAAATTTCCATTAAATGAAAAAATGCATACTTCACATCAAATTTCTTTATATGGAACAACAAAAAAATATAATGAAATGTTAGCTTATTATTATCATAAACAATTCAAAATATCATCTTATGGTCTAAGGTTCTTTACAGCCTATGGCCCTTATGGAAGACCTGATATGTCAATTTTTAAATTTTCAAAAAAAATTTTGGATGGTAATCACATTGAAGTTTATAATAATGGAAATCATGAAAGAGATTTCACTTATGTTTCAGATGTAATTGAGTCAATTTATAAATTATCATTAAAAATTAAAAAAGATCATTACGAAATTATAAACATAGCTGGAGGTAATAAAGTAAAACTAATGTACTTAATTCATTTATTAGAAAAATTTTTGAACAAAAAAGCTAAAATAAAGTATTTAAAGCTTCAAAGAGGTGATGTTGTGAAAACTTTGGCTGACAATAAAAAATTGAGAAAAATGATTTCATTTGTTCCAAAAGTAAAAATTGAGAAAGGTTTAAAAAATTTTTGTGATTGGTTTTTAAAAGAAAAAAAATTTTTAATGAATCTTAAGGAAAAATATTAATTAGATAATTTTTTTTTAGGGAAAGGGGTATCTCCAAATCCAACCATAATACGATTAATTTTATAACAATCTGTATTGTGACTATTGATAGAACCAAAAGCAACAGGACATGTAAGTATTTTGTTCTTTTTTAGAGCTTTGATAGTTTCAAGATTATATTTTCCCTCTGGATAAGAAAAATGTCTAACTTTGTGAGAAGTTTTTTTCATTATAATCTTAATGGACTCTCTGATTTCATAATTGATTTGTTTTTTAGACATTTTGCTAAATATATCATGATTGAGTGAATGCCCACCAATTTCAAATAGTTTACTTTTTAAAAGCTTTTTTATCTGACTCCAGGATGCAATTTTGTAATTTTTTGAATATTTGATGTCTGGTTTTATAAGTGTTTGTTTTATCAGTTCTCTTATAATTTTATCTTTGTTTATTAAACTTGTATTTTTACAGTGATTTTTTACAAAATTTATAGTTTGCTTTTTTAATTTTTTTGATTTCAAAGAAAATTTTTTGTTTAAAGTTTTTAAAAAGATTTCTTTTTTTCTTGTATTTAATATACATGCTTCAATCTTATCTACCCAAAACATTTCTTTTTTTGAAATATTCTCTGGACAAATATAAAATATTGAAGGAATCTTAAGTTTTTTTAGAATTGGAACTGCCTGAGAAAAATTATTTTCAAACCCATCATCAAATGACACTGCTACACTATTTTTTTGAAAAGGAATTCTATTTTTAAGATGATAATAAACATCATGAATATTTAAAATTTTGCATTTTTTTTTAACAAATCTCATCTGAGCAAGAAATTTTTTTACACTAATATGTTTGCCAGAAAAGTTTTCTATACTTTTAGATCTATATTTTGAAACGCCATGATAACATAAAAAAATCATCTGCTTAGTCTCTCACAAAAATTATCAAAATTTTTTAAAGCAATTTTTTTTTGTTTTTTATTAATCATAGAAAAATATTTTCCAATTTTTTGATTTTTAAAAATTGATACTTTTTTATTTACTATTCTTAAAACAATATCTTTGATTTCTTGAGTGGCAATTTTTGTAGTTAACGCTCTCAGCTGATATGATTTCATTCTTTTGGTTAATTTGAGTCGTTTTTGGAATATAATCTTACCTTTATCTAGGTGGGTATTGACATAATGTATCGTAGTTCCAATATTTTTGAAATCTTCATAGAATGCTGCCCAAAACTCGGAGTCCAGACCTCTATATTTTTCCATAATACCTCTATGTATATTTATTAATTTACCATTAAAAACATTAATCACTTCTTTATCCACCTTTTTAGTCCCGAACAAAATACCCATTGACGGTCTTAATTTAATTACCTTATTTTGAAGAGCTTTTGAATTTATGTTCTTAAACAAAAATTTTTGATTTTTAATATTAAAATTTTTTTTATTGTTAAAAAAAAATTTTCTTTCATATATTTCCTCTTTTTTTTTAAATTCAGATTTGTCAATTTCTTTTTTAGAATTTATCAAGAAAATAACTAGTTCAATTTTTTTTATCTTATTTAAAATTTTAATAAAAAATTTGTGATGTAAAGTACTTGTTGTAATCAGAACTACTTGTGGTTTAGACTCCATTTTTTATTTTTTTTGAAATCTCCTTACCTAATGTAGTAAGCAACTTAAATTCCTCTGGAGAAGCAGACAAAGCATGATCTCTTATAAATGTATTTGATTTATCTAATGTAAAATGTTTTTCTATAACATCTGCTCCTCTGGAAATTGCTATTAAAGCAGTTTCAATTCCAATACTATGATCACTAAATCCAGTTATTGGCTTAGAATGCTCGTTTGAAAATTTTTTTGGTAAATTTTTTAAATCTTCTAACGAATTCGGGTATGTCGATTTGCACCACAAATAATTAATATTGTCTTTTTTTGGAAAGGGTAAATCTTTTTTTTCATCCCACATTCCAAGAGATATAAAAGTTTCGATATCTAAATCTAAGATTTTTTTACACAGATCCAAATCATCAACCAAAGTTCTAGATGCAATTTTTATTCTTTTGGGATTAAATTTTTTTATCAAATCCAAAGAATCATTATTAAAAATAGAAAACATAATTGGCACTTCAAAATAATCTGCCCAATCGTGTAATTTAGTTAACCTTTCAAAATCTAAAAAGTTTATTTCGTCAGGTTTACCTTTCCAGCCGAGTTGAAATTTTACAATGTCAGCTCCTGAAAATTTTGATTGTTTAATTAATTCATAACATAAATTAAAGTTGTTATTATAATTAAGGCCAATTTCAGAAATAAACTGCATAAAAATTCAAAAATATATGAAACTTATATTAAGATCAAATTGTTTATATGTTATTTAAAATATCTATTTGATTTGTTAAAATTTTTTCAGTGCATAAATCAAGCCAATTGAGCTATTAGTACTGGTCAGCTACACGCATTACTGCGCTTCCACATCCAGCCTATCAACGTGGTGGTCTACCACGGCTCTATAGGAAGAACTAGTTTTGAGGTGAGTTTCCCGCTTAGATGCTTTCAGCAGTTATCTCGTCCATACTTAGCTACCCGGCACTGCAGCTGGCGCTACAACCGGTCCACCAGTGGTATGTTCAACCCGGTCCTCTCGTACTAGGGTCAACTCCTCTCAATTCTTCTACACGCATAGCAGATAGGGACCGAACTGTCTCACGACGTTCTGAACCCAGCTCACGTACCACTTTAATTGGCGAACAGCCAAACCCTTGGGACCTGCTCCAGCCCCAGGATGTGATGAGCCGACATCGAGGTGCCAAACACTGCCGTCGATATGAGCTCTTGGGCAGTATCAGCCTGTTATCCCCGGCGTACCTTTTATCCGTTGAGCGATGGCCCTTCCACTCAGAACCACCGGATCACTATGACCGACTTTCGTCTCTGCTCGACTTGTCAGTCTCACAGTCAGGCAGGCTTATGCCATTGCACTCTACGAACGATTTCTGACCGTTCTGAGCCTACCTTCGCACGCCTCCGTTACTATTTGGGAGGCGACCGCCCCAGTCAAACTACCCACCATACAATGTCTTGATGCCGGATGACGGCAATCAGTTAGATATCAAGAAAAACAAAAGAGGTATTTCACTGGCGACTCCACAAAAGCTGACGCTAATGCTTCAATGTCTCCCTCCTATGCTAAATATGTTTTTCCTAACACCAATGTAAAGTTGCAGTAAAGGTGCACGGGGTCTTTCCGTCTAACTACGCGAACTCCGCATCTTCACGGAGAATTCAATTTCACTGAGTTGATGTTGGAGACAGCGGAGAAATCGTTACGCCATTCATGCAGGTCGGAACTTACCCGACAAGGAATTTCGCTACCTTAGGACCGTTATAGTTACGGCCGCCGTTTACTGGGGCTTCAGAAGTTAGCTTGCACCAACCGCATTAACCTTCCAGCACCGGGCAGGCGTCAGACCCTATACATCCACTTACGTGTTAGCAGAGCCCTGTGTTTTTGATAAACAGTCGCTTCTCCCTGGCTTGTGCCACCTTCTTATAGTTGCCTAAAAAAAGGTCTTCCTTATCCCGAAGTTACGGAAGCATTTTGCCGAGTTCCTTCAACATCATTCTCTCAAGCGCCTAAATATACTCTATTAATCCACCTGTGTCGGTTTAGGGTACGGTCTAATGATGGAGCTATTTCTTGGAACCTTTTCACGGCAAGTTCAATCCATTAAGAACTTACAACTTACAAGATCCGTCACTACCATCTGGTTAAGGAATATTAACCTTATTTCCATCGACTACGGCTTTCGCCCTCGCCTTAGGTGCCGACTAACTCTGCGCGGATTAACCTTGCGCAGAAACCCTTGGATTTTCGGCGAAGAAGTTTTTCACTTCTTTTATCGTTACTTATGTCAGCATTCGCACTTCTGATACCTCCAGGATCCCTCACAGGTATCCCTTCACAGGCTTACAGAACGTTCCGCTACCGCTTATAAAACTCGAAAGTTTTATAAACCCACAGATTCGGTATATGATTTTAGCCCCGTTACATCTTCGGCGCAGAAACTCTATTAGACCGGTGAGCTGTTACGCTATCTTTAAAGGATGGCTGCTTCTAAGCCAACCTCCCGGCTGTTAAGGAATTTCCACATCCTTTCACACTTAATCATAATTTGGGGACCTTATCTGGTGGTCTGGGCTCTTTCCCTCTCGACCATGGACCTTAGCACCCACAGTCTGTCTGATGAAGAACAACGTTTAGCATTCGGAGTTTTATTAGGTTTGGTAAGAATCTCTTCCCCCTAGCCCATTTAGTGCTCTACCTCTAAACGTCTATTTATTCATCGCACTACCTAAATAGTTTTCGCGGAAAACCAGCTATCTACGAATTTGGTTGGCCTTTCACCCCTTACCACAAGTCATCCAAAGACTTTTCAACGTCAACTGGTTCGGTCCTCCGGTAAGTGTTACCTTACTTTCAACCTGCTCATGGTAAGCTCATTCGTTTTCGGGTCTAATTCATAAAACTAATCGCCCTATTAAGACTTGCTTTCGCTGCGCCTACACCTAGATGGCTTAAGCTTGCTTTATAAATTAAGTCACTGACCCATTATACAAAAGGTACGCCGTCACTCTAAAAAGAGCTTCGACTGATTGTAGGCATGCGGTTTCAGGTTCTATTTCACTCCCCTAATAGGGGTTCTTTTCACCTTTCCCTCACGGTACTAGTTCACTATCGGTCACTGAAGAGTATTTAGGCTTAGAGGGTGGTCCCCCTATATTCGAGCAGGATTTCACGTGTCCCGCTTTACTCAAGAATTTTATTAAACATTACTCATACGGGACTATCACCCTCTGTGGTTAGCTTTTCCAAACTATTCAAATTTTTTCAATAAAGTTACTGGCCTATTCCGCTTTCGCTCGCCACTACTAACGGAATCTCAATTGATTTCTTTTCCTCTGGTTACTTAGATGTTTCAGTTCTCCAGGTTGTCTCTTTAAACCTATTTATTCAGTTTAAAGTACCACATAAAGTGGTGGGTTTCCCCATTCGGAAATTTTCGGATCAAAACTTACATACAGCTCCCCGAAACTTATCGCAGTATATCACGTCCTTCATCGGCTTTCAGTGCCAAGGCATCCGCCACACGCCCTTAAACGCTTGATTTATGCACAGAAAAAATTTCTGTGTTGAATCAAATTTTTATTTGAACATTAGCTAATAACATTACTAATGTTCGGATATAGATATTGATATTAATTATTATTTTATTCACAATTTTATACAACTAAGTGTTTTTTGGTGGAGGATAGCGGGATCGAACCGCTGACCTCCTGAATGCAAATCAGGCGCTCTCCCAGCTGAGCTAATCCCCCTTAATCTTATATTGGTGGGCCGAGAAAGACTCGAACTTTCGACCCCACCCTTATCAAGGGTGTGCTCTAACCAACTGAGCTACCGGCCCCCATGCAAGAGAAACACTACTTTAAGAAGAGAAATGAGGACGGTCAACATTACCTATGTATATTATTTAGAATAAAATTTTACTTTTATTCATCCTTAGAAAGGAGGTAATCCAGCCGCAGGTTCCCCTACGGCTACCTTGTTACGACTTCACCCCAGTCGCTGACTATACCGTGGTCAAGGGTTTAAAACCTTGCCTTAAGGTAGAACCAACTCCCATGGTGTGACGGGCGGTGTGTACAAGACCCGGGAACGCATTCACCGTGGCACGCTGATCCACGATTACTAGTAATTCCAGCTTCATGCACTCGAGTTGCAGAGTGCAATCCGAACTGAGGTATCTTTTAAGGATTTGCTTGACGTCGCCGTCTTGCTTCCTGTTGTAGATACCATTGTAGCACGTGTGTAGCCCAACACGTAAGGGCCATGAGGACTTGACGTCATCCCCACCTTCCTCCAGCTTATCACTGGCAGTTCTTTCAGAGTGCCCAACTTAATGATGGCAACTAAAAGTGAGGGTTGCGCTCGTTGCGGGACTTAACCCAACATCTCACGACACGAGCTGACGACAGCCATGCAGCACCTGTGTTTCGTCCGGCCGAACCGAAAACTCTAATCTCTTAGAGTCGCGACGAACATGTCAAGTGTTGGTAAGGTTCTGCGCGTATCTTCGAATTAAACCACATGCTCCACTACTTGTGCGGGTCCCCGTCAATTCATTTGAGTTTTAACCTTGCGGTCGTACTCCCCAGGCGGTGTGTTTATCGCTTTCGCTGCGACACTGAAAATAAATTTCCAACGTCTAACACACATCGTTTACGGCATGGACTACGAGGGTATCTAATCCTCTTCGCTACCCATGCTTTCGTTCCTCAGTGTCAGTAATGATCCAGAAAGCTGCCTTCGCAATTGGTATTCTTTCTAATATCTACGAATTTCACCTCTACACTAGAAATTCTGCTTTCCTCTATCAAACTCTAGCTGAAAAGTTTTGATGGCAGTTCCAGAGTTAAGCTCTGGGATTTCACCACCAACTTTTTCAACCACCTACGAACTCTTTAAGCCCAGTAATTCCGAACTACGCTAGGTCCCTTCGTATTACCGCGGCTGCTGGCACGAAGTTAGCCGGACCTTCTTATTCGGGTACAGTCATTTTCTTCCCCGACGAAAGAGCTTTACAACCCAAGGGCCTTCTTCACTCACGCGGCATCGCTGCATCAGAGTTTCCTCCATTGTGCAAGATTCCCCACTGCTGCCTCCCGTAGGAGTTTGGGCCGTGTCTCAGTCCCAATGTGGCTGATCATCCTCTCAAATCAGCTATTGATCACAGTCTTGGTAGGCCATTACCCTACCAACAAACTAATCAAGTGCAGGCTCATCCAATGGTGCATAAAGCTTTCTCCGTAAAGACTTATCCGGTATTAGCACAAGTTTCCTCGTGTTATTCCAGGCCAAAGGGCAGATACCTACATGTTACTCACCCGTCTGCCACTAAGTATTGCTACTTCGTTCGACTTGCATGTGTTAGGCGTGCCGCCAGCGTACGTTCTGAGCCATGATCAAACTCTCAAGTTTAAAAACGGCGCACACTAGCTTCCATATAAATTCTAAGAATAAAATTTATATGATGTTGAAGTGTGTACGACAAATTTTGGTAACCTTAACCGTCCACACTTCTCTTCTTAAATTTTTACGTTTTAAATAGCTAATTGAGCAAAAAAAGCTCAATAATACTCACTAATTTATTGCAATTGTAATAATTTACTGAGAAAGTTGATGCTTATAGGCTAAAATTACAAGAAATCAAGCATTTAGAAATAAAAAAATGATCAAAAACTCCTTATTTTTAGGGGTATTTTTTGATTTTTTCTAATACATAACTAATAATTACAAAATTTAAAATTTGCCAATGTTTATTAAAATTAAAAACAAAATTAAAAATAAAAGTGAAATTTTTTTCTTAATTTTTTTAATTTTTATTACAATTAATTTAACTGGTTATTATAATTTCGCAAAAAAAAAAATAAATAATAATTACAATGAAATCATAAATAATATTTATTTTAAAAAAACAGCAAATCATTTTTTAAGTAGTTTAGAGCCTAAATTCAAAAAGATAAGACATCAAATTTCGGTTGGTGAAACTTTTGATAATATTTTAAATCAATATTCAATTAATAAAAAAGAAATTCAAAATATTAAAATTAAGCTTTCAGAAAAAGTTAATTTAAATAAATTAAATACTAATCAAAAAATATATCTAACAATCAACCAATCAGACAATACAATTAAAGACTTTATATTTCAGATATCAAATAAAGAAAGAGTGTTGTTAACTAGAAATAAAGAAGATAATAATTTTAATAAGAGGATATTATTAACTAAATTAGAAAAAAAAATTCTTTATCAAGAAAATCTAATACTTCAAAGCTTATATAAATCAGCTACTGAGAAGAAGATACCTATAGGTACGATAATAGAGTTTGCGAGAATTTATGGCTTCCAGGTTGATTTTCAAAGAGATATTAGAAAACAAGATCGATTCCAAATTATGTATGAAATTTTTATTGATGAAAATAAAAAAATAATTGAAACAGGAGATATACTATTCGCAAATTTGATTCTTAGTGGAGAGGATAATTCTCTTTATTATTTTAATAAAGAGGGTAGTGAAGGTCACTATGACAATAATGGTAAAAGTGTTCAAAAAGCATTAATGAAAACTCCCATCAATGGTGCACGATTATCATCTCCATTTGGAATGAGAAAACACCCTATTGATGGATTTAATAAAATGCATCGGGGTACAGATTTTGCAGCGCCTATGGGAACACCCATCATGGCATCAGGCTCTGGAACAATTAAAAAAGCTGGTTGGTGTGGTGGTGGAGGAAATTGTGTAGCTATAAAACATAACTCTACATATGAAACTATTTATGCACATATGTCTAAATTTGCACAAGGAATTAGAAAAGGTGTTAAAGTCAAACAGGGACAGATAATTGGTTATGTTGGGTCAACAGGAAAATCTACGGGGCCACATTTACATTATGAAGTAATTGTAAATGGAAAAAAAGTTAATTCTCAAAAACTCAAATTACCATCTGGAAAAATTCTTAAGGGTGAAGAAAGAAAAATATTTGAAACTAAAAAAATTAAACTAGATGTATTGAAATCGGAAAAAATAATTGGATTAAATTAATTATTTTGATACTGCAACCTTAACTTCAACTTCTTCTTTTTTGTTAGCAACTTTTTCCTGGGATTCTTCTTCTTTTAATTTTTGAACTGTTTTATCGTTTTCAATTGATTTTTTATCTTCTGTTGACTCTACAGAAAACCTAGATTTCTTATAATTTTCTTGCTCATTTAGTATTCTTGTAAAATGATCTGCATGTTGAAAATAGTTTTCAGACAAAATTTTATCTCCGCTAGATAACGCTTCCCTAGCTAAATTATTGTATTTTTCAATTAATTTTGAAGCGTTATGATTGTTTCTGCCAGGAATTTTTCTTTGAAAGTTTTCGTTATTAGAAAAATTTGATCCATATTTAGGTCTATCACCATTAGTCTTGAAGTTTCTATCGTTTCTTCTAAAGTTGTTTCTTCTATTGTTGTTATTATTTCTGAAGGTAACCATAAGTTATTTATTTATTTTTGTGCTGATTATACATCGGTCATTATTTGCAAGATCTCTTTCGACCGAATTTATATAAAAGCTATTGTTTCTTAATAATTGTTTAACATCTTTTTTTTGATCGTAGCCTACTTCTAAAATTAGTTTTCCATTATTTTTTATCAGTTCAGATGATTTTTTTATAATTTTTCTGATTTCTGATGTACCATCTAATCCACCATCTAGAGCGATCTTTGGCTCAAACTTGATAATATCTTTTTCCAAATATGTTAAATCTAAATTTTTTATATAAGGAGGATTAGATATAATTAAATCATATTTCTCATTGTTGAATTTGTCAATATCTGATTTAAATAATTTTAATCTATTTTTGACACCCAGTTTATAAGCATTGATTTTACATACTTTTAAAGCATGATTACTAATATCAACTCCTGTTGCTCTAAAATCTTTTCTTTCCTTAAGAATAGAAAGCAAAATACAGCCTGAACCAAACCCTATATCTAAAAAATTTATTTTGTTTTTTTTTTTAAAAATTTTTAAAACTTGCTCAACAATAATCTCTGTATCAGGTCTTGGAATTAAGACTTTTTCATTAATTAAAAATTCATCCTTCCAGAAGAATTTTTTTCCGGTTATATATGCTATTGGTTTACCTCTTAAACGTTGATCAACCATCTTCTTAAAATACTGATATTCTTTTTTGCTAACATCGTAATTTGAATTCAAAATAATAAATTCTCTACTTTTATTAATTGCTTGCGATAATAGTATTTCACTATCAATCAAAGCAGATTTAATATTACTTTTTTTTAAATCTTGATAAGCGCTATTAATTACAATGTCTAAGTTCATAATTAGTTCAATTTGCTCAAACTTTCCTCTTGAGCCTGTAGAGTTAAAGACTCTATCATTTCATCAAATACTTCTCCTTCCAAAAACTCTTCTAATTTATGAAGAGTAAGATTTATTCTATGATCTGTAACTCTGCCCTGCGGAAAATTATAAGTTCTAATTCTTTCAGATCTATCCCCGCTTCCTATTTTGCTTTTTCTATCTTCAGATCTTTCTTGGTCTATTCTTGATCTTTCTAATTCATAAAGTCGGGCTCTTAAAATTTTCATACCCTTGGCTTTATTTTTATGCTGAGATTTTTCATCTTGTTGAGATACAGAAAGACCTGTCGGAATATGTGTAATTCTAACAGCACTATCAGTTGTGTTAACAGATTGTCCCCCAGGACCTCCTGCTCTGAACACGTCAATCCTAAGATCTGAGTCGTTAATTTTTAAATCAACTTCTTCTACCTCAGGTAAAACTGCCACAGTAGCTGCTGAAGTGTGTATTCTACCTTGCGTTTCAGTATCTGGAACTCTTTGAACTCTATGAACTCCACTTTCGTATTTTAAAGTCGAATAAATATTAGTACCTTTTATAGACGCAATCACTTCTTTCAAACCACCCGCTTCACTTCTGGAAATAGATATTAATTCTACAGACCATTTCTTCTTATGACTTACTTTTTCATACATTTTAAATAAATCTGCAGCAAATAAACTTGCTTCTAAACCACCAGTACCAGCTCTTATTTCGATTATGGCATTTTTTTTATCAGCTTCATCTTTTGGTAATAAAAATAATTTAAGCTTCTTTTCATTATCTTTATTTTCTAATTTTAAATCATTTAATTCTGTCTCTGCCATTTTGACTAATTCTAAATCTGAGTTTTTGTCGTCTAAAATTTTTTGTATCTCAGATCTATCTTTTTCATAAGAAATATATTTTTTTGCATTTTGAATAATTTCATTTAGATCTGCATATTCTTTAGACTTTTCAGCAAAAAATTTTTTATCTATTTTTCCTGATGATAAATCTTTTTCTAATACTGAATGTTTGTGAATCAGCTCCTCAACTGTTTTTAATGGTATCATTTAATTATCTTCTATCTCTGAGGCTTTTTTTTCAACTTCGCTCACAATTTTTTCAATCATGTCGCTAGTTAAAACTTTTTCAGTCTGTACTCCTGATAAATAAAGCATATTATTACCTTTTTTACCGCCAGTAATTCCAACATCTGTCATCGCTGCTTCTCCAGGACCATTGACCACACATCCTATTACAGAAAGAGTAATTGGTGCTTTAATATGTGAAAGATTTTTTTCTAAAAGTTTAACAGTTTCAATTACTTGAAAACCTTGTCTTGCACAGGAAGGACATGAAATTATTCTAACTCCTCTTTCTCTCAAATTAAGAGATTTCAATATCTCATTACCAATTTTTACTTCCTCAACTGGATTATCTGACAAAGAAATCCTTATTGTATCACCTATTCCATCTAAAAGTAATGTGCCCAATCCAATAGAAGATTTTATACTTCCAGGTATAAAACTTCCTGCCTCTGTAATGCCTAAATGAAGGGGATAATCTGTTGCCTTAGACAGCTGTCGATAAGCCATTATTGATAAAAAAACATCAGAGGATTTAACACTTATTTTTAAGTTATTAAAATTCTCATCCTCAAGAATTTTAATATTTCTAAGTGCACTTTCAACTAATGCTTCTGGACAAGGTTCTCTATATTTATCTAAAATATCTTTTTCTAAAGATCCAGCATTAACACCTACTCTAATAGAACAGTTATTATCACGTGCAGCTTTAACAACCTCTTTTATTTTATTAATATTACCAATATTTCCAGGATTAATTCTTAAACAACTAGCACCACTCATTGCAGCTTCAATTGCTCTTTTGAAATGAAAATGAATATCTGCAACTATAGGCACATCAACATGTTTGATAATTTCTTTTAAAGCTTTAGATGATGACTCATCTGGACAAGAAACTCTAACTATATCAGCTCCTTCACTGTGAATTTCATTTATTTGTTTAATAGTAGCTTTTGTATCAGTGGTGAGCGTATTAGTCATTGATTGTACTGATATAGGATTGTTGCCTCCTACTTTAACCTTACCTACGTTAATTTCTTTTGTTTTTCTTCTTTTGATATCTCTGAAAGGTCTTATACTCATTTTTTATTATCTAATTTAAATTCTTTATGTAGTGCAATTAATGCTTTTTTAGTATTTTTTTTATCAATTAAAACTGAAATTTTAATCTCAGAAGTCGAGATTACTTGTATATTAATCTTTTTATTTGCAAGTGTTTGGAACATTCTAAAAGTAACACCGGGTGTTGTAATCATACCAACTCCAATTACTGAAATTTTTGAAACACCCTTTTCAAACAATAATTTTCTATAATTGATATTCTTATTTTCTTGAATTATTTTTTTCGTCTTATTTAGATCTTCTGTTTTAATCGTAAATGTTAAATCTGTCTCTTTCCCATTAGCAGAAATATTTTGAACAACCATATCAACATTTATTAAATTTTTAGATAATGGTTTAAAAATAGACGCAGCAACACCAGGTTTATCTTTTACGCCAATCAACGAAACCTTTGAATCATTTTGAGTAGACGAGATTCCAGTGACAATTTTATTATTAATTATATTTGATCTTTTAGTAATTAATGTTCCTGATTTTTTTTTAAAAGATGATTTTACCTCAATATCAATTCTATTTAATCTCGCATCTTGAATTGAAACTGGCTGCATAACCTTAGCACCGAGTGAAGCCATTTCCAACATTTCCTCGTATGAAATTTCTTTAATCTTTTTTGCTTTTTTTAATTTGTTTGGATCTGTTGTATATATTCCTTCAACATCAGTATAAATTATACATCTTTCAGCTTTTAAAAATTTTGCAACCATAATTGCGCTTGCATCAGATCCTCCTCGCCCAATAGTGGTAATTCTATTTTCATTATTAACTCCTTGAAACCCAGTTATTATCGGTACACCTCCCTCTTTTAAATATTTAATTATTTTATTTTTATTAATTTTATTAATCCTTGAATTTTTGTGTGCCCCCACTGTAATAATTGGAACTTGCCAGGACAACCAAGATCTAGACTCATATCCTTTATGAATTAATCTTCCAGCGATCAAGGAGCATGCAATTTGTTCTCCCGATGAAACCAAAACATCATGCTCTGAATCAGAAAAATTATTACTTATTTCAAAAGATTTTTTTATTAACTCATTTGTCACACCACTCATTGCTGAGGAAACAACAACAACTCTATAATTTTTCTTTTTATAATCTGCAATTATTTCAGCGACTTTTTTAATCTTTTTTATTGTCCCAACTGAAGTGCCTCCAAATTTTAATACTACAATTTTCATGATAAACTATTCTCTTAAATTAAAAAATATTGAATAAATACATGTTGAATATAAAGTCAACTTACTAATGAAAAATAACACAATTAATAAAAAAGAAATAGAAAAATTTTCCAAAATTGCTGAAGAATGGTGGAATCCTGAAGGTAAATTTAAACCATTACACAAATTCAACCCTATTCGAATTTCATATATTAGAGAAAATATAATCAAAACATTTAAAATAAATCAAAAAAAAATTCCTCTTAAAAATATTAAAATTTTAGATATTGGGTGTGGAGGCGGTTTACTTTCCGAGCCAATGTGTAGATTGGGAGCCGACGTAACAGCGATAGATGCATCTGAAAAAAATATTAGTGTTGCAAAACTTCATTCTAAAAAAAACAATTTAAAGATTAAATATCTTTGTACCTCACCTGAAAAACTCAAAAATAAAGATAAATTTGATGTAATTTTAAATATGGAAATTGTAGAACACGTTGAAGATGTAAATTTTTTTCTCAAAACATGTAGTAAACTTTTAAAAAAAAATGGAATTATGTTTGTTGCTACATTGAATAAAACTTTGAAATCTTATATTTTTGCAATTATAGGGGCTGAATATATACTTCGTTGGCTTCCAATTGGAACGCATGATTGGGAAAAATTTCTAAAACCAGAAGAACTAATCTCTATACTTAAAAAAAATGATCTTAATGTAGAGAGAGTAGACGGTATGAAATTTGATTTATTAACTGATAAATGGAGTGTCGATACAGACAAGTCAATTAACTATATTGCTAAATTTATTAAAAATTAATTACTACTATCTTTTATCCAAGGTATCATTTGAACATCTATCCCTTCTTCTGAAAGTTCTTTTAAGTCATCTTTCGTTGCAGTTCCATAAATGTTTTTTTCTTTTTTCTTGTTATCATAATGAATTAATCTAGCCTCATGTGTAAAATTCTCACCAACGTACTCAAAATTATTCTTTATAAATTTCTGATATTCGGTAAGTTTTTTTTTTATTTTAATTATTTTTTTTTGCTCTTTATCTCTATCAATATATTCTTTTTTGTTTATTCTAGGAGCCATTAAGCTCTTTTCTATTTTTAATGAGTTACAATTTAAGCATTTTAATAATTTTTTTCTTTTTAGTTTTTCATATTCTTTTGAACTTGCAAACCAACTTTCAAATTTTAAGTCACACTCTTTACAATTTAAACTATATTTAATCATGAGTTCTATTTAATTAGTAAATTTAATATTTCAATGTTTTTAACTTCTATAATCTGAATTGATTTCTATATATTTTTTAGTTAAATCCATCGTATAAGCTGTAAAATCTTTATTTCCACTCGAAACATCAACGTTAATTTCAATGTTTGAATTTTTCATATATTCTGCAGCTTCTTGTTCGTTATATTGATTAGAAATTTTTCCATTTTGAACAATACTGATTTCTCCAAATTTAATTGATAATTTTTTTAAATTAATTTCAGCCTCTGATTTACCAATAGCCATAATTATTCTTCCCCAATTAGGATCCTCTCCAGCAATAGCAGTTTTAACTAAAGGTGAATTTGCAATTGAAAAAGCAATCTGTTTTGCTTCTTTTTCTGTTTTGCTATTTAAAATTTTAACAGTTATAAATTTAGAAGCTCCTTCTCCATCTACTACTACTCTTTTAGCCAAACTTAATAAAACAGCTTTTAAAGCTTCATCAAAGTTTTTTAATCTTGTTTCCGTAAAATTATTTACTTTAGCATTTTTGGCTTTTCTTGTAGAAAAAATTGTTATCATATCATTTGTGCTTGTATCTCCATCACAAGTAATTGCATTAAAAGTAGTTTCAATATTTTTTTTTAGTAATTTTTTTAGTATCTCATTTGATAAGTCTGCATCTGTAAAAATATATCCCAATGTCGTCGCCATATTTGGGTGTATCATTCCCGACCCTTTTGCAATCCCATAAATTTTAATTGGAGTCGTTCCTATCATGCATTCTTCCATTGCTAATTTAGGCTTAGTATCAGTTGTCATAATTCCTAAGGCAGCTTTCATCCATATATATTTATTTTGTGTATATTTAATTTTTTTAATCAATTCTGGGATCTTTAACTTTATTTTATCTACTGGAAATTTTTCACCAATTGTACCTGTGCAACCAAAAATTATATTTTTGGGTACAATCTTTTCAGGGTTATCTTCGTCATCTTTTTGTTTTTTTGTTAACTCTTGAGAAATTGCTAAAGCAATATTTTGTAAACTTTGATAGCCATGATCTCCTGTAAAACAATTAGCATTTCTAGCATTTACCAATAGTGAAAAAACTTTTCTGGTTTTTTGGTTTAGGTTCCATTTAATATTTTCAGAGACAATTTTAGAATTAGTATAAACGGATGCAAAATTCGCTCCTTCTCGAAAATAGAACATAACTAGGTCGTCCCTGTCTGTTTGATATAAATTTGCACAGACAGTCGATATTGATAGTCCATCCAAATGATCTAAATCTTGAAATTCATTCATTTTTTGATCTTTTAATTTAGACGATAAAAAATTTGATAAATTAATTCCCATACTATTTAAAATAATTATTTAATAACTATATTAAAAGTTATAAGTAATTCATATACCAAAAACAGATGTTAAACCCTTTATCCTTTATTTCTAAATTTATCAAATCTGGCAATCAGAAAGAGCTAGATAGAATTGATAAAATTATACATAAAATAAATTACTTAGAAGAAGAGTTTTCAAAATTAAAAAATGAAGATTTTCCAAAAAAAACTTTGGATTTTAAAGAAAAAATTAAAAACGGTGGCTCATTAGATCTAATTTTACCTGAAGCTTTTGCTTTAGTTAGGGAAGCATCGAACAGAACAAGAAACGAACGTCATTACGATGTTCAGTTAGTTGGTGGTGTGGTTTTACACGAAAATAAAATTGCAGAAATGAGGACTGGTGAAGGTAAAACTTTAACAATAGCTTTGTCTGCTTATTTGAATGCATTGGAAGAAAAAGGAGTTCATGTAGTAACTGTAAATGACTATTTAGCAAAAAGAGACTCGCAGGAAATGGGACTAATATATAATTTTTTGGGACTAACTTCTGGATTTATTAACAATGATCAAAATGATAGTGAGAGAAAAAAAAATTATAATTGCGATATTACATATGCAACAAACAGTGAATTAGGTTTCGACTATCTCAGGGATAATATGAAATATTCTGAGAATGAAAAAGTACAAAGAGAACATCACTACTCAATTGTTGACGAAATTGACTCATGTTTAATTGATGAGGCTAGAACTCCCCTGGTGATTTCGGGTGCAGCAGAAGTAAAGACAAATCAATACTTGGCAATTGATAATTTAGTTAAACAATTAAAAGAAAGTGATTATGAGATTGATGAAAAAGATAAAAACATTCTATTAACTAATGAAGGAATAAATAATGTTGAAAAAATTTTTTCTAATGCTGGAATATTAAAAAATAATAATTTTTACGATCCAGAAAATTTACTTTTAGTTCACCATGTTAATCAAGCACTAAGAGCTAATCATTTATTTGAAAAGGGTAAAGATTATATTATTAAAGATAACAGCTTGAAAATTATTGATGAACTAACTGGAAGAATTCTTGAAGGTAGAAGGTTTGGTGATGGACTACATCAGGCATTAGAGGCAAAAGAAAAAATAGAAATCCAAGCAGAAAACCAAACTTTAGCATCAATTACTTATCAAAATTATTTTAAATTATATAAAAGAATATCAGGTTGCACAGGAACAGCTGCAACAGAGGCTGAGGAATTTTATGAAATTTATAATTTACCTGTAGTTGTAATTCCGACTAACAATCCGATGATACGTAAAGATTATAATGATCAAATATTTAGAACTGAATTAGAAAAAAATCAGGCAATAATAAAAAAGATTATAGAGTGCAATCAAAACGAACAGCCTTTATTGGTTTTTACCTCTAGTATCAATAAATCAGAAATTTATTCAAAATTATTAAAAGAAAAAAAAATCAAGCATGTTGTTTTAAATGCTAAAAATCATGAGAATGAAGCAGATATAATAGCAAATGCAGGTAAAGAGTCTTCGGTAATTATTACAACAAGTATTTCTGGTCGTGGTGTTGATATACAATTAGGAGGCAAAAAAAGCTCAGTTCCAGAAGATGAATTAAAAAAGAATAAAACAAAAATAAAATCCTTAGGAGGTTTGTTTGTAATTGGTACTGAAAGAATGGAGTCTAGAAGAGTTGACAACCAAGCTAGAGGTAGGTCCGGTAGACAGGGGGATGAAGGGAGCTCAATTTTCTATGTTAGTTTAGAAGATGATTTAATGAGAATATTTGGTTCAGAATCAATGAATAATATTCTTGAAAAACTAGGGCTTAAAGATGGAGAGAGTATAGATCATCCATGGATTAATAAGGCATTAGAAAGAGCTCAGCAGAAAGTTGAGGCAAGAAACTTTGATATTAGAAAAACATTAATTAAGTTTGACAATGTTCTAAATGATCAAAGACATGTAATATTTTCTCAAAGAAATGACGCTATGAATAGTGATGAAATTTTTTCTTATTCCGAGGGATTTTTAAATGAGATAATTGATGATTTGATAAAATCAAAAATTAAAAAATTATCTAATCCAAAAGATAATGAATTTGATACAAAATTAAAAACTTTAATGGGAAAAAGTTTGGATGAAGATAAATTTAAGGAATTCATTGCACTCAAAGACAGTGATTTCAAAATAAGAATAAAAAATCAATTTAACAACAATAGAGCCGAAAGAACCAGACTTATAGGAGAAAAACAATCAAAAGAAATAGAAAAAAGAATATTATTACAATCAATAGATATAAACTGGAAATCACACATTCAATACTTAGAACAATTAAGGCAAGTAATTGGGCTTAGGTCTTACGGGCAAAGAGATCCATTAGTTGAATATAAAAAAGAAGCATTTGATCTATTTTCTAATTTATTAGAAAAATTAAAATTAGATCACATCACAATTTTAATGAACTTAAAAGTAATTGAGAAAACTGAAGAAGAAGCAAATTCAAAAAAAGGGCCTAAAATTCAAAATAATCCTAAATGTCTTTTAATTTTGAAAAAGGACAGTAAAATCTCAAGAAATGATAGATGTGAGGCAACAGGTAAAAAATTTAAAAACTGTTGTGGCGCTTTATAAAAAAGAAACTATTAATACTATTACTAAAAAGATAGACCCTGCTAAATAATAAATATTTTTCTTTTCTTTAAAAAACTGAATTAAATTAATTTGTTTATTTTCTTTTGAACTTAAACTTTCTGGATTACTTGTAAAACCTTTACCTCTTCCAATTTTCAAAAATTTGTTCTTTCTTTGATCAAATATTTCTCTAGGGGACATCTCTTTAAAATAGCTAAGATTTTTTGATATAGACATTTTAACATTGTTTAAAATCAAATCTCTATCTCTGTGTGCTCCACCTAAAGGTTCTTCAATTATCTCATCAATAACTTTAAGTTCTAACAAATCTTTTGCTGACAACTTCATTGCTTTTGCGGCATCAAGCATCTTTTTTGGATCTCTC
>CACPGM010000005.1 GCA_902633535.1 uncultured Pelagibacteraceae bacterium
AAAACTCTTAAATCCAGAAGATGATAAACAGACAGTATTTATTAATAAAAATACAAAATTTATTTTTGATATAAAAAAAGTTTATTTAGATAAGAATAACGATATTAGAAATTTAAAAGGATTTTTATTTTTAAATAAAGATGAAATTTCTGAATTAAATTTAGAGTCAAATTTTTCTAACCAAAAAAAAATCAAGTTAACTATTAAAAAAGATGGTAACGAAAAAATAACAACATTATTTTCTCATGAAGCAAAACCTCTTGTTAGTAGGTATAAATTTATCAAAGGTTTTGAAGGAGGTGATCTGGATTTTTATTCTATAAAAAAAAATAATGTTACAAATTCTACATTAAAAATTTACAATTTTAAGATTCAAGAAATTCCGGTCCTAGCTAAACTATTAACTTTAGCATCTTTGCAAGGTATAGCTGATTTATTGACAGGCCAAGGAATCAGATTTAATGATTTTGAAATGAAATTTTCTAGCAAAGAAAACTTAATGACTATTGAAGAAATGTATGCAATTGGACCAGCAATATCAATTTTAATGGATGGGTATATTGAAAGTAAAAAATTGATAAGTTTAAGAGGTACATTAGTTCCAGCAACAACTATTAATAAAACCATTTCTTCAATACCGTTAATTGGAAATATATTAGTGGGTAAAAAAGTTGGTGAAGGTGTTTTTGGGGTTAGTTTCAAAGTTAAGGGACCACCTAAAGATCTAGAAACAACTGTGAACCCAATTAAAACTTTGACACCTAGATTTATAACTCGAACATTAGAAAAAATAAAAAAAAATTAATCTAGTTCAATTTTAATATGCCTTTTTTTTCCAATAGAAAGTTTTAAATAATTTTCATTGAATAGTTCTTTTTTGATTATTAATTTTTCATCATTGATAAGTTCATCATTTATCTTGATAGCATTACCTTTAAATAATCTTCTTATTTCACTTTTAGAATTTTCTAATTTAGATAAAACTATAAGATCTATCAGACTCATATTTTCATCAAAATTTTTTGATTTAATTTTTACTGAGGGTAAATTAGCTCCAAGTGAATTACCTGAAAAAGCCTCTTTTGCAGCTTGTTCTGAATTTTGAGCAGCCCTTTTACCATGAAGCATTGTAGTAGCTTTATTTGCTAAAAGTATTTTTAATTCATTTATGTTATTTTTTTGTAAATTGATAATTTCACTTGTTTTGAGGTCAGTAAAAATTTTTAAAAATTTTACAACATCTCTATCATCTGTATTTCTCCAAAATTGCCAATAATCATATGCAGATAAAAATTTTTTATCTAACCAAATCGCTCCAGCTTCAGTTTTTCCCATTTTTGCTCCTGAGGCTAAAGTAATTAGAGGAGTTGTTAAACCATAAGCTTGTTTATTAGAATGTCTTTTAATTAGCTCAACGCCATTTACAATATTTCCCCATTGATCAGAACCACCTATTTGAAGAGTACAATTTTTCTTTTTATTTAATTCTAGAAAGTCGTAAGCTTGAAGTATCATATAATTAAATTCCATGTAGCTTAGTGATTGTTCTCTATCTAGTCTGGTTTTAACACTATCAAAATTTAACATTTTATTTATTGTAAAATGTTTTCCTATATCTCTTAAAAAAGAAATGTAATTTAAACCTTTAAGCCAAGAATAATTATTTACAAAAATTGGTTTGGTTTTTGGGTTTTTAACATCTAAAAAGTTCTTTAATATTTTTTCTATATTTTTAATATTTTTGTCTATTTCTTTTTCATTTAATATTTTTCTTGTTTTATCTTTACCCGAAGGGTCACCAATTCTAGTTGTACCTCCTCCTAATAGGACAATAGGTCTATGTCCGTGTTTTTGAAGAAGCCTTAAACACATTATTTGTAGTAAACTACCAACATGAAGACTTTCAGCTGTACAATCAAAACCTATATAACCATTGATTTTTTCTTTATCTAATAGTTTAGATAATTCCTCTTCACTAGTGCATTGATAGAAAAAACCTCTATCTTTAAATTCTTTTAAAAATTTATTCATAAGTCTATAGTTTAACAATATACAATATTTAATAAAAAAAAATAAGAATGGGCAAAATATATACAGCAATGGGCCTTATGAGCGGTACATCATTAGATGGAGTAGATGTTTCTATAATCAAATCAGATGGTAATAGAGAATTTTCATCAATTTTAGATAGGTATTTTGAATATGATACAGAATTAATTCAAAAATTATTGAATATTAGAGATAAAATCACAAATATAGAGAGATTAAATAAATATTTAGATGAAATCAAAGATTTAGAAAAAAATATTACTTTATTTCATGTTAAAGCTGTAAAAGAAACTCTAGACACGTCAAAATCTTCAGTGGATTTGATAGGTTTTCATGGACAAACAATATTCCATGATCCAGAAAAAAAAACTACTAAACAACTAGGTGATGGAAAGTTATTGTCACAATTAACAAAGAAAAAAGTTATTTATAATTTTAGACAAAATGATTTAGAAAATGGTGGCCAGGGTGCCCCTTTAACACCAATTTTTCATAACGTACTTGCAAATAAAATAAATAAGAAATTTAATTTAGGTTTTCCTCTAAATATTTTAAATATCGGAGGAATTTCAAATATTACTTCCACAGTAGATTGGAAAAATTTATGGAGTGAAATAAATACAATCAATGCTTATGATATTGGACCAGGTAATTGTCTGATAGATGAATGGATTAGAAAAAATTCTAAAAAAAAATATGATGAGAGTGGTTCAATAGCAAGATCTGGCACTGTAGATAAATTAGTTCTAAACCAAGCCTTAGAAAATTTTTCTGAAAATTCCAATTATGAAAAATCTCTAGACATAAAAGATTTTGATATTTTTTTTGCAAAAGGTCTTTCATTAGAAAATGGTGCTGCAACAATTACTAATTTTACTGCAACGCTTATAGCTAATGGAATGAGATATGCCCATAGAATGGGGAAGCCATCAATGTATAAATGGTTGGTGTGTGGTGGTGGACGAAAAAACAAATATCTTTTAGAGAGTATAAAAGATAATTTTGAAGAAATAAACATTGAACCGATCGATCAATACAAAATAGATGGAGATTATGTAGAGTCTCAAGCTTTTGCTTATTTGGCGATTAGATCTTTTTTAAAACTACCAATTTCTTTTCCAACAACTACTAGATGCAAAAAACCAGTTTCAGGAGGAATATTTACACAAAATTTTTAATTAGTATAAAGCTGTCTCTTTTTTTATATATTTATCCAAACTCTTTACTAATGTATTTTCAGTTTTAGTAAAAAAATGATTGGCATCATTTACCGCTTGAAAGTCTACTTTGATACCTTTTTGTGCACTCAATCTTTTATTTAATTCTTCAATATTATCTAGCGGTACAAGTTCGTCTTTCTTTCCGTAAATCATTAAACCAGAAGTGGGACATGGTGATAAAAAAGAAAAATCATAAACATTAGGCTGTGGTGATATAGCAATAAATCTATTTATTTCAGGCCTTCTCATTAGTAATTGCATTGCAATTAGTGAACCGAATGAAAAACCAGATACCCAACATTGAGAATTGTCAAAATTTTCTCTCTCTAGCCAATCTAGAGCAGCAGCAGCATCAGCCAATTCTCCTTGGCCATTATCAAACTCTCCATCACTTTTTCCAACTCCTCTAAAATTAACACGACAGACTGAAAAATCATTTTCCATAAATATTTTAAAAGTTTCAACCACTACTTTGTTATTCATTGTTCCTCCATATTGAGGATGTGGTTGGAGCACTAAAGCGACGGGAGATGTATTCTTTTTACTTTTATAATATTTTGCCTCAAGTCTTCCAGCTGGTCCGGGTATGAAAATTTCTAAAATTTTATTATCCATATGTGATATTGATTATTATTCTCAAAAAAAAAATACGTTTATCACAAGTGAGCGACAATATGTTAATTTTTTTATATTAATCTATACTTGACCATATTAGTCAAGTATGTATAAAAACCCGTAAATTAAGGGTAAAAATGAAATTAACATCTAAAGGTAGATATGCTGTAATGGCATTAGCGGATTTAGCGAGGTTTGACAATGTCGATCCTGTATCTCTTCGAGACATTTCTTTAAGACAGGGTATTTCCTTAGATTATTTAGAACAAATTTTTTCAAAACTTAGAAAAAAAGAAATTGTACAAAGTGTGAGAGGTACACAAGGTGGCTATATTTTAAATAGAAATGCTAAAGATATAAAGCTTACTAATATTTTTGATGCAGTTGATGAAAAAGTAAAAACAGTTCAATGCAAAAAAGACTCTAAAAAAGGCTGTAATGGTAAAGCCAGCAAATGTATTACTCATAATCTATGGGATGAACTTGAAAACCACATTAATAATTTTTTTAAAGAAAAAAGTTTAGAAGACTTAGTTAAAGATAATTCAGAGAGAAGAGTTTAAATATGGATACTAGAGAAAAAGATATAGAAAAATTAAAAGATTATAAATATGGTTTTATAACCGATATTGAAAATATAAAGGCTCCTAAAGGTCTAAATGAAGATATAATCAAATTTATTTCTAATATTAAAAAAGAGCCAAGTTGGATGTTAGAATTTAGATTAAATGCTTTTGAAAGATTTAAACAACTTAAAGAGCCTAATTGGCAAAAACCAAAATATCCTGAAATTGATTACCAAAATTTATATTATTATTCAGCCCCAAAAAGCATGAAAGACAAACCAAAAAGTCTTGATGAGCTTGATCCTAAACTTTTAGAAACTTATAATAAATTAGGTATACCCTTACAAGAACAAGCAAGACTTAATGGTATTGCTGTAGATGCTGTATTTGACTCAGTATCTGTTGCAACTACATTTAAAGGTGAACTGACCAAACATGGAATTATTTTCTGTTCAATGTCAGAGGCAATACAAAAACATCCTGACTTAGTAAAAAAATATTTAGGATCAGTAATTCCTACAACAGACCATTTTTTTGCTACTTTGAATTCTGCTGTTTTTACTGACGGTTCATTTGTTTATATTCCAGAGGGAGTAAGATGTCCGATGGAACTTTCAACTTATTTTAGAATAAATGCATCTGATACAGGACAATTTGAAAGAACATTAATTATAGCTGATAAAGGAAGCTATGTAAGTTACTTAGAAGGTTGTACAGCACCTATGAGAGATGAAAATCAATTACATGCTGCAAATGTAGAATTGATAGCCTTAGATGATGCAGAAATTAAATATTCGACAGTACAAAACTGGTATCCTGGTGATGAGAATGGAAAAGGTGGAATATATAATTTTGTAACTAAAAGAGGTTTGTGTAAGGGAAAAAATTCTAAAATTTCTTGGACTCAAGTTGAAACTGGTTCAGCTATAACTTGGAAATATCCTAGCTGTATATTGAAAGGTGATAATTCAATCGGTGAGTTTTATTCAATAGCTATTACTAACAATCATCAAAAAGCAGACACTGGAACGAAAATGATTCATTTAGGAAAAAATACTAAAAGCAAAATAATTTCAAAAGGTATAAGCGCAGGATTTTCTGACATGACATATAGAGGTTTAGTGGATATCAATTCAAAAGCAAAAAATTCTAGTAATTATACTCAGTGTGACTCATTATTGATGGGGAATAAATGTGGAGCGCACACAGTTCCTTATATAAAGAATAAAAACTTAGACTCAAATATTGCTCATGAGGCAACAACCTCAAAAATAAGTGAGGAACAATTACATTATTGTCAGCAAAGAGGACTCAATCCAGAGGAAGCAGTTGGATTAATTGTCAATGGATTCTGTAAGGAAGTCCTTCAGCAATTACCGATGGAATTTGCTGTAGAGGCACAAAAATTGGTAGGTATAAGCCTTGAAGGGAGCGTGGGTTAATGCTCAAAATTAATAATTTAAATGCAAACGTTGAAAATAAGTCAATTTTGAGGGGTTTTTCTTTAGATATTAATCCTGGTGAAGTGCACGCAATTATGGGTCCTAATGGATCTGGTAAAAGCACATTATCAAATATTTTATCTGGCAAAAAAGGCTACGAGGTATCAGGTGAAATTTTATTCGAAAACAAAAATTTATTTGATCTTGAAACAGAGGAAAGGGCTCATAAAGGTATATTTTTGGCATTTCAATATCCTTTAGAAATTCCTGGTGTAAATACAAATATATTTTTAAAAACATCATTAAATGCAATTAGAAAAGCTCGTGGTGAAAAAGAATTAGACGCTATCGAATTTTTAAAACTTGTGAAAGAGAAAGCAAAAGAATTAAAATTTGATGAAGAAAAACTGAACAGACAATTGAATGTTGGTTTTTCAGGTGGTGAAAAAAAGAAAAATGAAATTTTACAAATGTCTATGTTAGCACCTAAGTTATCTATTTTAGATGAGACAGACTCAGGCTTAGATATAGATGCGCTGAAAATAGTTGCTGATGGTGTTAATACTCTTAGGGATAAAAATAATTCTTTTTTAATTATTACCCATTATCAAAGATTATTAGATTATATTAAACCAGATTTTGTTCATGTCTTAATGAATGGAAAAATAATAAAATCTGGTGGTCCTGAATTAGCATTAGAGTTAGAAAAAAAAGGATATGAAAGTTTTAATTAAATGATTGAAAAATTACAATTAGATTTTGATAGAATAACAAAAACTTTAAATATTTCTCAAAAAGAAATCGATTCAAAAAGAAATTATTTAGAAAAATTTATTGAGAATGGTTTTCCAAGTAGAAAACAAGAAAATTGGAAGTTTTTAGATATAAGTCAAATTATTAAAAAAAACATTGGTAATTTAAGTTTTTTCAATGATTATTCTATTCCAAATAAAATCGATCCATCTATTTTTGTTAATGGTTTAGAGCATAATAAAATTATTTTTATCAATGGAAGAATAGAAAAAATTGATTTTGACTATGAAGATCAAAATAAAATTCAAATAAGTGATAAAATAGAAAAAAAAATTTTATTTGATAATGAAAATTCATTGATTGATTTGAACAACGCTTTTACAAATAAAGTTTTTAAAGTTTTAGTTAAAAAAAACTATTCATTAAATAAACCTTTAATCATATACCATTCTACAAACGAAAAAATTAAATCAAAAAATATTAATTTAAGACTAGATTTTGAGTTAGAGGAAAATAGCTCACTAAGATTAATTGATTTTTTTACTGATAGTTCAGATAAAAACTTTACAAATATTTTGTATAATTTTGATTTAAAAAAAAATTCTATTCTTAAAAATTATAAAATTGACAGATTTATTAATGGTAATTTGAAATACTCATTTAATAATATTGAACAAGAGGCGAATAGTGTTTCTGAAACATTTATATTATCTTCAGGTTCAAATTTTTTTAAAAACGAAGTTAATTGTAATTTAAAAGGAGAATATTCTTCTGCCTTTGTAAATGGTATTTTTTCTTTAAAGGAAAATCAACAACATGAAATTAGAACTACAATCAATCATTTGGTAGAAAATACTAAAAGTTACCAGTTAATCAAAAGTGTTCTTGGTAAACTTTCAAAAGCAGTTTATCAGGGAAAAATATTTGTGGATTCTAAGGCTCAAAAAACTGATGGATATCAATTAAGCAAAGCTATTTTAATGGATGAAACTTCTGAGTTTAATGCAAAACCAGAATTAGAAATATATGCTGATGATGTCAAATGTTCTCATGGATCTGCATCTGGAAGTTTGAATGAGAACTCAATTTTTTATTTGATGTCACGTGGTTTAAATTATCAGCAATCAAAAGAACTTTTGATAAATGGTTTTTTATTAGATGTCGTTGAAAAGATTACAGACTCAGAAATTAAAAACTTAATTAAAAACATGATTGGCTTAAAAGAATGAATATAGAAAATATAAAAAAAGAATTTCCTATTTTTGATGAAAAAATCCAAAATAATGATCTGGTTTACTTAGATAGCGCTAATTCTTCACAGAAGCCTAAGGTTGTATTAGATAGAATTAATGAATTTTATGCAAAACAATTTTCAAATGTTGGAAGAAGTATACATTATTTGGCGGTGGCAGCGACAAATTTATATGAAAATACAAGATGTTCAGTTCAAAAATATATTAATGCTAAAGATAAAAATGAAATTGTTTTTACTAAAGGTGCAACAGAGGCTTTAAACCTTGTAGCAAATACTCTTGGCCAGACAATCATAGAGCCAAATGATGAGATTCTAATTACTGAATTAGAACATCACTCAAATTATGTACCTTGGCATTTTTTAAGGAAATCTAAGAATGTAAAAATAAAGTTTGCTGAAATTAATGAGGATGGTGATATTCCAATCGAAAATATAGAAAAAGAAATAACAGATAAAACTAAAGTAATAGCAATAACTCACTTGTCTAATGTTACAGGTGCTGTTTTACCCATAAAAGAAATAACACAATTAGCTCATTCCAAAGGTATCATTGTTGTGGTTGATGGCTGTCAAGGTGGGCCGCATTTAAAATTAGATATGCAAGACTTAGATTGTGATTTTTATGCAATTTCATGTCATAAAATGTACGGACCAACAGGACTAGGAGTTTTGTACGGAAAAAAGAAATGGCTTGAACAACTTCCTCCCTATCAAGGTGGAGGCGGTATGATCAATGAGGTAAAAAAAGATAGAATTTCATATGGAGATCTACCAAATAAATATGAAGCAGGAACAATGGCAACAGCACAAGTAATTGCTTTTGATCAATCGATAAAGTTTTTAGAAAGTATTGGAATTGAAAATATCATTAAACATGAAAAAGAATTAATAGAATATGGTCAAGAAATTTTACAGAAAAATAATTCAGTTAAATTAATTGGAAATCCAAATAATCGTGGTGGAGTATTATCTTTTACCATTGAAGGAGTCCATCCACATGATATTGCAACTATTTTAGATGAAACCGGAGTAGCAATTAGAGCTGGCCATCATTGTTGTCAGATACTTCATGATAAATTAAATATACCCGCAAGTGCCAGAGCATCTTTAGGAGTTTACAATACAAAAGATGATTTAGATAAATTAAATGAAGGAATTAATAACTGTAAAAAAATTTTTGATTTAAAATGAATTTAAAAGAATTATATCAAGAACTAATTTTAGAACATGGAAAGAATCCTAGGAATTTAGGTAAGACAGATAATTTTAATAAAGATGCTAAAGGAAATAATCCACTATGTGGAGACAATGTTCATGTGTATTTAAAATTAAATGATCAAAGGAAAGTAGAAGATATATCTTTTGAAGGTAGTGGATGTGCAATATCAATGGCATCAGCATCAATTATGACTGATTTAATAAAAGGCAAAAGTGATAATGAAGCTAAAGAAATTATTGAAGATTTTTTAGGAATGATAAAAGAAAATCCTGAGCTTAAAAATAACATTTTAAAAGAAGATGATAAAACAAAACTTATGTGTCTTTCAGGGGTAAAACAATATCCAATGAGAGTTAAATGTGCTACTTTATCATGGCATACTTTGGTTTCTGCTATGGAAAATGATGGAAAAGAAATAAGTACAGAAAAATAATTATGGAAGTTAAAAATAAAATTATTGAGGAAATAAGTAAAATCTATGATCCTGAATTACCAGTTAATATTTATGAACTTGGTCTGATTTATGATATTAAAGTAGATGGCCGAAAAGCTGAGATTAAGATGACTTTAACAACACCAAACTGTCCAGTTGCAGAAAGTTTACCTAAAGAGGTTAAAGAAGGTGCAATGCAAGTGGAAGGTATAGATGATGTGGATCTTCAATTAGTTTGGGATCCTCCATGGACAAAAGAGATGATGTCAGATGCAGCAAAATTGGAGTTAAATTTATAATGAATCCTATAATTAAATTAAGTGATAATGCGGCATCGAGAATTAAAGAGATAATGTCTAGCGCACAAAAGGAGTCAATTGGTGTAAGAGTTTCAGTTAAATCAGGCGGTTGTGCGGGAATGTCTTATGTAATGGAATATTCAAAAGAAATTAATCCAAATGATGAGGTGATTGAGGATAAAGGTGTAAAAGTTTTCATAGATTCTGCAGCTGTAATGTATTTATTGGGAACTGAAATGGATTACAAAAAAGAGGAGCTTTCCTCTTCATTTGTCTTTAATAATCCGAATGAAACTGAAAGATGTGGCTGTGGAGAGTCCTTCAAAATTGATTAAATAACAGTTTCCCGTAAGTTGCATAGCAGTATTGCATTATATGCATAACTAGTATATGATTCTATTATGAATAAATTTGAATTTAAAAATCTTGTAAAAAATTTAAAAAATTCTTTAAAAGAAAAAACTTTTTTTAAAGACCTACGTAAAGAGGTTAACACTGGTGCTAATGGCACGCAGGATTATGTTGTAAAAAAAGGTGTTAATAAAGATACGATTGCTACAACAAAACAGTAATTAACTACTGTAATACATCTCAAATTCTATTGGATGTGGTGCATGTTCAAACTTGTGAATTTCTTCAAATTTAAGAGCTATATATGCATCTATCTGATCATCAGTAAAAACACCACCTTGAGTTAAAAATTCTCTATCTTTATCTAAACTTTCCATCGCTTCTCTTAATGATCCACAAACAGTTGGAATAGCTTTTACTTCTTCTGGTGGTAACTCATATAGATCTTTATCAAATGACTCGCCTGGATGTATTTTATTTTTAATACCATCTAAACCTGCCATTAACATTGCAGCAAAAGTTAGATATGGGTTACCAGATGCATCTGGAAATCTAATTTCACATCTTGCACCTTTTTTATTTAATGTAATAGGTATACGACATGATGCTGATCTATTTCTAGCAGAGTATGCCAACAATACTGGAGCTTCAAATCCTGGAACTAATCTTTTATAGCTGTTAGTTGTTGAGTTAGCAAAAGCATTGATAGCTTTTGCATGTTTTAAAATTCCACCAATATAGTGTAAAGCAGTTTCTGATAATCCCGAGTAAGCATTTCCTGAAAATACCGGTTTATCAACTTTCCATATAGATTGATGAATATGCATTCCTGAACCATTATCACCAGCAACTGGTTTTGGCATAAAAGTTGCAGTTTTTCCAAAAGAATGAGTTACCATTTGGACAACATATTTGTATAATTGAACATTATCTGCTTGATTGACTAATGTTCCAAAATACATACCCAATTCATGTTGACTTGGGGCAACTTCATGATGATGTTTTTCAACTTTAATCCCAACTTCCTTTAGATTTTTTAAGTACTCTCCTCGCATATCTTGTTCACTATCAACGGGAGGAACTGGAAAATAACCACCTTTAACTGGAGGTCGATGACCCATATTACCATTATCGTACTCTTTTCCAGAATTGTATGGACCTTCTTTGCTATCAATTTTAAATCCACATTCATTCATATCATTTTTAATTCTTACATCGTCAAAAACAAAAAATTCAGGCTCGGGACCAAAAAATGCTTTATCACCAATTCCTGATGCTTTTAAATATTCCTCTGCTTTTTTGGCTACACCCCTTGGATCTCTTTCATAAGGAGTTTTTTTAACAGCGTCTAGAATATCACAAAAAAGAACTGCAGTATTATGAGAAGTAAAAGGGTCTAAAAAAATTCTTGAGGTATCTGGTTTTAAAATCATGTCAGACTCATTAATAGCTTTCCAACCGGCTATAGATGATCCATCAAAAAAAACACCTTCTTTCAACATGTCCTCATCAACTATAGAGGAGTCCATAGTAAGATGTTGTAATTTACCTCTTGGATCAGTAAATCTTAAGTCAACAAATTCCGCCTCTTTATCTTTAACAAATTTTAAAACATCCTTAACGCTCATTTTTTCTCCTTTATAATTCTGATCGTTGTATTACCAAAAAAAGACTGATAAATGATGTTCTTTTACTTAATAACACCTATGCAATTTTCACATAAGTGTATAATTAAATTTTTAAAATAACTAACAATTAAAAGTTGAATAATGACTTTATTAGATAAAGAGCCTGTCAAAAGAGTTGAAAAATGCCTTAAGGAATTTGATCAAACTCAAAAGGTTATTATTCTAGATTCTTCTGCACGAACAGCTTCTGATGCAGCTTCTTCTTTAAGTTGTGAAATTGGAGCTATTGTTAAAAGTTTACTTTTTAAAACAGAAAACAATTTTATACTATGTTTGGTTGCAGGTGATAAAAAAGCCTCTCTTATCAAAATAAAAAAAATGCTCAGCATTAAAGATGTATCTATGTCATCAGCTGAGGATGTTAAAAATATTACCGGCTTTACTATTGGGGGTGTTTCACCTATAGGACATGTAAATAAAATTGATATTTTTATAGACAACTCTTTAAAGCGATTTGATAATTTATATGCTGCTGCAGGACATCCTAATTGTGTATTTAAAATAGATTTTACAGACTTGCAAAAAATATCAAAAGGTTCAATTAGAGAATTAACTGAATGAGACAACCAAAATTATTAGATTACTTATTATTAGTTATACTCGCTTTAATTTGGGCTTCTGCTTTTTTTAATATTAAAATTGCAACTTATTCTTTTGGACCCGTAACGATTGCTTTTCTTAGAGTTTTTTTTGGAGCAATTCCTGTTCTTATACTTTGTTATTATAAAGATATAAAAATTGAGGCATTTTCTAAAGATTGGTATTGGTTTGCTATGATAGGATTTATTAATTTAGTAGCACCTTTTTTTTTAATCGCTTATGGAGTAAAATCTGTTCAAAGTAATTTAGCCGCTATACTTATGTCTACAACACCATTGAGCTCAACAGTGTTAGGTCATTTTTATACAAAAAACGAAAAATTCAATTTTATTAAAACTTTTGGAATTTTAATTGGTTTTTCTGGAATACTTTATTTGTTTTCAGATAATTTATTAATTGATGAAAACAATTTTTTTTCAGCACTCATGATCTTACTAGGATCTACATGCTATGTAATTGGAGGAGTTTTAACTTTAAAAATTAGTAAAAAAAAAAATGAAAATGTAACAGGCTCAATATTAATCTGGGCAGTAATTATTTTAATTCCTCTTGTTAGCTTCATTGAGCAACCCTGGAATATTTCTCCAAGATTAGACTCTACGATCTCAGTAATATATCTAGGATTTGTTTCGACTGGAATAGCTTGGCTGTTAAGATTTAAGATTTTAGTTACTAATGGTTTGATTTTTCAATCTCAGGTATCATATTTAATTCCTATTTTTGGAACAGTTTTGAGTTATATATTTTTAAAAGAATTAATTACAACGAAAGTACTAGTTTCACTTATTGCAGTATGTGTAGGTATTTACTTTGTAAAAAAAGCAAAATAAAAAAACTAAGAATAGTTTTTACCTCTAAAGAAAGAAGGTTTTCCAGATATAGAAGCGTATAAACCCAAAAACCTAAAAAAATATTTATCTCTTTTTCTTTTTTGTAATAACAAAAAGTAAAAAATTGTTTTAAAGAAAGATCTTAAAAGTTTTCCAAAATTTTTTTTAAATGAAAAAAAATATCCATAGTTTTTTTTATGATAATAAAAATTCGACCACATATAATGCCAGTTTTTTAGATTATCTAAATCTTCCAAATCAAACAGATTTTCACCCGTAGAACTTTTTAGTCCCAAATGTTTTATCTTTAATTTCTTAGAAAAATAAACATTTCCAAATTTTTTTTTTATAGATTTACATAAATCTATTTCTTCAAAAAAAAGAAAATAATTTTCATCGAAAATTTTTTTGGTTTTAAATTTTTTAATATTAAGTAATAGGGAAAAACCTTTTACCCAATCAACTTTTGTCAAATTGTTAAATCTAATTGAGCTATTATTATTAAAAAAACCAGCTTGCTTGTTTAAAAATTTTTCTGAATATTGACATCCAATTACATGGAATTCTTTAGCGTTTTTAATTGTTTTATTGATATTTTTGAAAAAATTTTTTTGACAAATCGTATCGGGGTTTAAAATTAGAGCATATTTTGTTGTGATTTTTTTAAGTCCATAATTATTACCCTTTGCATAACCAAGATTGGATCCTGCACAAAATATTTTAAGGTTCTTATATTTCTTAATAAGAGATTTTTCATTTTTAAATTTTTTTGAATTTTCAATTACTATAATATTAATATTTTTATCTATAGAGTTAAGACAGTTTTTAAGAGTTTGTAAATTTGTTTTGTATGTAACAATAATAACAGTAATTTTTTTGTTCATTTTAATAGATAATTAATATTAGCAGATAATTTAGCAAAATTTTTTAAAGAGCTTTTTAAATTTAAAATAAAAAGATAAGAAATTGATCTAAAAAAATATTTTAATATATTAGTAAAAATTCTATTATTTAGTTTATTTACTTTGAAATAAAACAGTGGAGAAATTTCATTATGATAAGATCTTATAAAAAAAGTAAAAATATTTTTTTTTGTAGAATTACCCTGGTCATGTTTTGTAAATGACTTAGGGTTCACAATTACAGAAAAACCCTCTTTTCTAAATTTTCGACAAAGATCAATTTCCTCCCAAAATAAAAAATATTCTTTTGAAAAACCTTTTACTTTTTTAAAATATTCACTCCTTATTAATAGCGCACATCCTTTAGATACGTCGACACATATTTCATCATCTGGTTCTTGAAATTTAATATTTTTCTTACTAAAAATTTTATTTTCATTTTTTTTATATAAGCCTCTTTTTTCTGGAAAAATACCAAAGCTATCTTCATCAGGAATATTAATTGGTGCGGCAATAGCACAATCGTTATATTTATCTATTGTATTATTAATTTTCAAAATTGACTCTTCACTAATAATAATATCTGGATTTAAGATTAAAAAAAACTCAGTAGTAACATGTTCAAAAGCAAAATTAATAGCATTACCAAAACCAATATTTTTGTTCTTAGTTATAATCAAAACATTTTTATATTCTTTTAATTTATCAATAATTTTTTTATCATTTTTATTGTCAACAATGATGATATTAAAATTTACTAAATTTTTTAAACACCCAAAAATTAAATCTGTAGAATTATAAGCAACAATAATAATTGTAATTTTATTATTTAAATTCATAAATCATTAAAATATTATTTAAATATTAATTTAACATTAAAGGAAAATGATCTTCTTTCTCCATCAATATTAAAAGGATAAGCAGTATGCATTAAGTAGTTTGGAAAAATTATTAAATCTCTTTCTTTTGGAACAACATTATAAATACTTTTATTCAAGAAACCTCTTTGACCATTTATAAAATCTATTGTGCCATTAGTTTTTATTTTTTTATTTTTCAATATTTTATTATGAATCATACCTTTAGGTATCTTTAAGTAACCTACAGCTGACAAATCCCCCTCATGATAATGTATTGGATTATATTCACCTTTAAACTGCCTAACTACCCAAAGATTTAAAATTTTGATTTGTTTTATTTTTTTTATTTTTTCATGAGATAAAAATCTAATAATAATATTTTTAAGTTCTCTCTCCAAATATCTTTTAACAAATTTTTCAGATATTTTTACTTCATTTTTAATTTGGCTTGCCAACTTAGTACTATAATCTTTTTTTTTAAACTTTGATTTAGATTCAAATTCATTATTCAGTATGCTAAGAATTTTTTTTGAAATTTTGGTTATTCCAATAGATGGGCCAAAAGGCTTAATATTTTTCACTTTAAGATTAAATATAGTATTAGTTAATTAAATCAAGATTATGACAATAATCTAAAACCCATTCTTATTGCAATAAAAATAACTAATAAAGAAGTTATTAATGCAAGAGTTCTATTGGAAAGAATTTTTAGATTTAAAAAATTTCCGATAAGGCCACCAGCTAATACAGCTAGAAATAATGACCAATAAGAAAAAATTTCGTTTAATATAGTTTCTTTTGTAAGCTGACCTAAAATTCCTGAAATGGAGTTGATAAGTATAAATAATGATGCGGTAGTTGCAATATTTTTAGGTCTGTCAGCTTTTAATAAAAAAAGAATAGGACTTAAAAAAATTCCTCCACCAATGCCTACTATTCCAGAAATAAGCCCCAAAACAGAACCAATTAAGACTGAAATAAATAAATTAATTTTTTTTATAATTATATTCTTATCTTCATAAGATTTATTGTTTATTAACAACAACAATCCAGCAATAGATAAAACAAAAAATAGTAAAATTTCGAATATTTCTTTATCTATTTTTAAAGTGCCACCGAAAAATGCTAAAGGAATTGAACCGATTAAAAACGGTAATAATAATTTAAAATTGTGATTTCCTGCCTTTACGTAATTAATAGAATTACCCGTAACAACAATTATATTACAAAGCAAAGCTATTACTGGAAAAATGTAGTATGGAATATTCCAAATAAGTAATAAAGCTAAATATGTTGAGCCACCACCAAAACCAACACTTGAGTATAAAATAGCTGTTATAAAAAATAAAATTGATAATATAATCATATTAAAAAATTTTTATGAAAGTTAACATAGCATTATTAACAGTAACAGATACTAGAACTTTTGATAATGATAAATCAGGAGCAATTTTAGTTGAAAAAATAAAACTAGCAAATCATAATCTTATAGACAGAAAAATTTGCAAAGATAATAAAGATGATATTGTTCTAGTTTTAAAAGAATGGATAAAAAAAGATAATATAGACGTTGTTATAACAACTGGAGGGACAGGATTGACAGGTAGAGACATAACTCCAGAAGCAATCGATCAAATTGCAGATAAACAAATACCAGGGTTTGGAGAATTATTTAGAAATCTTAGTTTAAAAACTGTTGGGACTTCAGCGATACAATCGAGAGCTTGTGCTGTTTTAGCGAATGGCAAATATGTTTTTGCATTACCTGGTTCTTCAGGTGGTGTAACTGATGCTTGGGAAGGAATATTAAAACATCAATTAGATGTCAATCACAAACCTTGTAACTTTGTAGAACTATTTCCCAGATTAAAAGAAAAATAATTATTTTTGATATTTATCTTTCCACTCAGTGTAGGGCATTCCATAAACTCTCTCTCTAGCCTCAGGATCTGAAATTGATACACCTTTTTTTTCAGCTTCTTCTCTGAACCATCTTGATAAACAATTTCTACAAAAGTTAGCTAAGTTCATCAAATCAATATTTTGAACATCTTTTCTTTCATCTAGGTGTTTTAATAACCTCTCAAACGTAGCTGATTGGATTTCTGTTTTTTCATTTTCATTCATAAAAAAATATTAATGAATTTTTTACTGAGCACAAGATATAGTATTAATACAATTCTAAGTAGAAAGTTTCAATTATTTCGAATAGACTTAAACATATATTATTAGTTTAATAAATTGTTGCGAAAAAAAAAGAAAAATAAAGCTGAAATAAAGACCAAAAAAAAATCGAAGTTGGTCAAATCATCTAGAAAAAAAATAAAAACAAAAACAAAAGTTGTAACAAAAAAGTCTGCGACTTATAAACGTTCTAAAAAATCTAGAAAAAATAATAAGCTTAAATTAACAAAAAACAAAAATGGAGTAAAAAAAATGAGTACAGAAACAATAAAAAGTGCTTCGTCTCCTTTGTTGGACACGTCTCACTTAAAAGTCCCGTTTCCATTTAAAGCAAAATATGGAAATTTTATTAACGGGAAATTTGTAGAACCAAAGTCTGGCAAATATTTTGACAACGTTACACCAATAAACAATGAGGTAATTTGCAAAATAGCTAGATCTGACGCAAAAGATGTAGATGCAGCTTTAGATGCTGCTCATGCAGCTTTTCCAACTTGGGGCAAAACATCAATAACAGAAAGATCAAACATTCTTTTAAAAATAGCTGATGTTATAGAAAAAAATCTTAACACTTTAGCTACAGCAGAATGTTTAGATAATGGAAAACCTATCAGAGAATGTATGGCTGCAGATTTGCCTTTAGTGGTTGATCACTGGAGATATTTTGCAGGTGTAATTAGAGCTGAGGAAGGTTCTGTTGCAGAGATAAGTAATAGTGAATATTCTTATCACATACCAGAGCCATTAGGTGTAGTTGGTCAAATTATACCTTGGAACTTTCCACTTTTAATGGCAACTTGGAAACTTGCTCCAGCATTGGCTGCAGGTAATTGTGTTGTTCTAAAACCAGCTGAACAAACTCCAGCTTCTATTATGTTGTTAATGGAAATGATTGGTGATTTATTACCTCCAGGAGTTGTTAATGTTGTAAGTGGTTTTGGTTTAGAAGCCGGTAAACCATTAGCTTCATCTAAGAGAATCAAAAAAATTGCTTTTACAGGTGAAACAACAACTGGTCGTTTGATTATGCAATATGCATCTCAAAACTTAATTCCAATAACTTTAGAGCTTGGTGGAAAATCTCCTAATATTTTCTTTGAAGATGTTATGGCAAAAGATGACGACTTCTTTGACAAGTGCATGGAAGGTTTTGCTATGTTTACGCTTAACCAAGGTGAAGTTTGTACCTGCCCAAGTAGAGTACTAGTTCAAGAGTCAATCTATGATAAATTCATGGAAAAAGCGATTGCTAGAACAAAAGCTGTTAAACAAGACAACCCTTTAAAAATGGAAACTATGATTGGTGCTCAAGCATCTGTAGAACAAATGGAAAAAATCAAATCTTACTTAGATTTAGGTAAGAAAGAAGGTGCCAAAGTTCTATGTGGTGGAAATGTTGCAAAAGTTAATAGTGGTTTAGAAAAAGGAAATTATATCGAACCAACTATTTTCGAAGGTGACAATTCAATGAGGATCTTCCAAGAAGAAATTTTTGGACCAGTAGTATCAGTAACTAAATTTAAAGATGAGGCAGAAGCATTAAAAATTGCTAATGATACTCTTTATGGTTTAGGTGCAGGTGTTTGGACTAGAAATGGAAATATCGCATACAGAATGGGTAGAGCTATCGAAGCAGGAAGAGTTTGGACAAACTGTTATCATGCTTATCCAGCTCATGCGGCATTTGGCGGATACAAACAATCTGGTATCGGAAGAGAAACTCATAAAATGATGCTTAATCACTATAGACAAGTGAAAAACTTACACGTGTCTTACAGTGAGAAAAAATTAGGCTTCTTTTAATAGATATATTATAATGGCCCGTATTAAATTACGGGCCATATAAATATGAAAGTTACTGCAACACCCTCAGCATTAGATTTAATAGAAGAATTAAAAAAAAATCACGGTAAAGAATTATTATTCCATCAATCCGGCGGATGTTGCGATGGTAGTGCTCCAATGTGTTATCCTGTTAAAGAATATCAAGTAGGACAAGATGATGTGATGATAGGTAAAATAGGTGGTATTCCTTTTTACATAAGCGAGACACAACACGAAGCTTGGAAAAACACAGACCTAATAATAGATTGTGTAAAAGGAATGGGTGGAATGTTTTCATTAGACAATGGAACTGGTAGAAGATTTTTAACTAGGTCTGAGATCTGTATACCTGAAGATACTACGATAAATTAGTTTTCTTAAATTTTACCCTAAAAGCTAATAAAAAAAGAATTATTAACAAATAAATTAAAGGCTCAGTAACATCCTTTTTAACTAGCCATATAAAATGAGTAACTCCTAAGAGAGCAATTAAATAAATTAGCCTGTGTAGTTTTTTCCAGTATTGTTTCATTACACTCATCATTTTTTTAGATGAAGTAAGTGCTAAAGGAACTAAAAGTAACCACGCAGCAAACCCAACAAAAATAAATCTTTTAGTTAAAATATCTTTTGAGATTTCATTCATATCAAATCTATAATCAAGCCCTACATATGTTAACATATGTAGTGAAGCATAAAAAAAAGCAAACAAACCCAGCATTCTTCTTACAGAAATCCAAATATTCATATTTGTAATTTTTTTTAGAGGAGACATTGCTAGCGTAAAAATTAAAAATAACAATGTCCATTCACCAGTATGATGTGTAATCTCTTTAATTGGCTCAGGACCTAATTTATCTAAAAAAATTTTATAGGTGATAAAAATAAAAGGTATTGTGCTCAGTAGAAAAACTGATGATCTAAAATATTTTATCATTAAAAATATTTTTTCAAATCCATACCTGAATACAAATGTGCAACATCATCTCCATAACCATTGAACATTAAAGTTTTTATTCTAGGAGCAAAAATATCTCCGTTAATTGGTCTTTCAGTTGCCTGAGACCATCTAGGATGATTTACATTTGGATTAACATTTGAATAAAAACCATATTCTCTGGGTGAGGCATTCATCCAAGCTGTATTGGGTATTCTTTTTACAAATTTTATTTTTACAATTGCCTTTGCACTTTTAAAACCATATTTCCAAGGAATGAAAATTCTTAATGGAGCACCATTTTGTTTCGGCAATTCTTTTTGATATAAACCAGTCACAACAGTTGTTAAAGGATGCATCGCCTCATCAATTCTTAAGCCTTCAATGTAAGGCCAGTTTAGAATTGGTCTTCTTTGACCAATCATTTGTTCTGGATCATAAACTGTTTCGAATTCGACAAATTTTGCAGTTGGCTTCAAGTCAACTTTTTCAATAAGCTTACTTAATGAAAAACCCATCCATGGAATTACCATTGACCAACCCTCTACACATCTAAGTTTTAAAATTCGTTCTTCCGAAGGGAAAGATGATAAAATTTCTTCAATTGAAAGCTCTAAAGGTTTTTCAATTTCTCCTTCAAATTTAATTGTCCATGGTTTTGTGTTAAAGTTTTGTGATTTTAAATAAGGATCACTTTTACCAGTCCCAAATTCATAATAATTATTATAAGTAGTAATATCCTTAAAACTCGTTGGTTTATTTTCCTCAATGTTTGCAAAAGTATTATTAATTAAAGATAAAGAGCCTATTGATAATGAACCTAATCCAAAACCTAATGATTTAACAAAGGATCTTCTTTTGTTATAAATTTTTTCTGGAGTAATTTCTGAATATTTAAACTTTTTCATTAGCAATAGGATTTCCTTTTAACCATTCGCTTTCTTCATTTTCATAATGTTCTTTTTTCCAAATTGGAGATCTTTTTTTTATTTCCTCAATTATATATCTAGAGAATACGTAGGCTTGATCACGATGTTTGCAAGCAACTGCGATAATTATGCTAATCTCACCTAATTTTAGATGTCCTTTAGCATGTTCAATAAATACAGCTTTATCTTTAATATCTAGTTTTTGATCTGCTTCATTATAAATTTCCTCAAAACTTTTAATAACCATTTCGTCATGACTGTCATAAGTAATACCAGTCACTGCTTTATTATCATTGGTATTTCTTACAGTGCCTAAAAAGTAAATTGATGCTCCAAACTTAGAGTCTTTAATAAATTTTTCAGCATTTGAAGTAAGTATCTTCTCTTTTTTAGTATCTATTATTTTTGTATGAAGCATTAACCTCCTCCGATAGGAGGTATAATACCAATCTTTTGATCTTTTGTGATTTTATAATTGTCGCTAATTATTTCATTATTTTCAGAGCAAAAAGCAGATGATTTAACAATTTTAATAAAAGCCTCATTACCCTTAAAATTTTTATTTAAATAGTTAATGATCTCATTTCTTAAATCATCTACTGAAGCTTTTTCTTGAACCTCAAGCTCCAAGTGGTTTTTATCGCTAAAATCTTTACTAGAACCGAATAACTCTAATTTAATTTTCATTTCTTAAGCTTAGATGAAAATTTTAGATTTTCATTGTTAAATTGAGATTTGTTTTTATTAATAAAATCATCCATTATTTTTATTTTTTCTTCTTCAAATTCAGCAACTTTTCTTTCATTAAGATCAACATATAAAGCTAGAATTTCAATTGTTGAGGCTAGAAATTTTTTTTCTTTGTGGATCATTTCCATTTTATATTGCAGTCTTTTTTTATCATGATCAAAATAAACACAATTAATATCTACTTCATCATTTAGTTGAAGTTCTTGATTATAAGTTATATGAGACTCTACAATCATTGTACTTTTCTTAGTAGTTTTTGCAGATTGTTCACCCATCTTAAAAATATTATTTAACGTGTCAGCACCATATTTATCAAACATTAATAGATAATATGAGACATTCATATGATCGTTATAATCAATCCAATCTTTAATTACTTTTTGAGAACTTAAGTAAACTGACATGAAAAAATTAGAAAATATTTTTTAAAAACCCAGGTAAACCATCTGGATTTTTCCATAATCCACTTTTTCCACCTTCTTTAATTAATAATTTTACATTATCTATTTTTAAATGTGGATTTACTATTTTACTTAAATCATAAATTGTTATTAATGCAGCGTTAACACCCATAATAGCTTCCATTTCAACACCAGTTTTAGCAACAGCTGATACCACACAAAAAACTTCCAGCGAATTATCAACTTCATTCATAACAATTTTAGTTGCTGTATGGTCAATTGGGAGTGGGTGACATAAAGGAATTAGTTCACTTGTTTTTTTAACTCCTAAAACTGCTGACACTTCTGCTAAAGTAATAGGATCACCTTTTGGCATTTTTTTATTTTTGATTAAATCAAAGACTTCTTTACCAACATAAATTTTTCCTGAAGCTAATGCTCTTCTGAATGTTTCCTTTTTAGAGGAAACATCAACCATATTAAAAGTATTTTTCTTAAATATTTCTTTAGCCCAGTCTTTTAAATCATTTTGATTTACAACTTTTAGATTTTTCATTTAACCACCAGTTTTAGATAAATTTTTTGTTAGCCCAGTCTCTCCAAGTTCAAGGTAATGAGACTCTTTTTTAAATCTCATTTGATCCAATATAAGATCTTTTAACTCTGCAGTTTGGTCATCTTTTTGAAGTAAATGTCTTATACTTATTCCTGTATTGCCGAATAAACAAAGTCTTAAATCTCCTTTTGATGTAATTCTTAAACGGTTACACGATTTACAAAAATCTTTAGAATAAGGAGCGATAATTCCGAATTTCCCTTTGTAATCTGGATTTATATAATTTAGTGATGGACCAGCATCTAAACCTTGAGTTTGATATATCCAATTATTATCATTTAAATAACTTTTAAAAATTTTGGATGAAATGTGATATTTATTGAAATAATCTAAATTATCCCCAGTTTGCATTAATTCAATATATCTAAAATTTACTTTATTAATTTTTATGAATTCAGACCATGCATTAAAATCTTTAGTTGATGCATTAATACCATTTAAAAGAACAGCATTAATTTTTATATTATCAAAACCTAAATCTTGTAAGTTTTGAATTCCTTTAAGAATTTCTGGCAATCTGTCATGCTTAGTTACATTTTTAAAAGTTTCTCTATCTAAACTATCAATACTAATATTAATACCATCTAAACCACTATCTATTAATAATTTTGCCTTTTGATCTAAATGATATCCATTAGTAGTAATGACAACTTTTTTTATACTTGTTTCATTTTTTAAAATTTTTACAATTTCAAAAAAATCTTTTCTTACAGTTGGTTCTCCTCCGGTTAATCTAATTTTTTGAACTCCTAACTCAGAAAATCCTTTAGCTAAACGTCTTATTTCATCTATGTGTAAAAATTTTCTATTATCACTTTTGTCTGCCATGTAACCATTAGGTAAACAGTAACCACATTTAAAATTACAAACTTCAGTTATAGACATTCTTATATATGGAAACTTTCTTCCAAAATTATCTTGCAAGTGTTGCATAAAATAAACTTATACTAGAATTGTTAATTAATAAACGAGGAAAATTAACAAAGATTAAACTACAACCTAAAATTGTATAATAAAAATTTTATTTTTTCATTAGCATTTTTTTGGTAGGATAATTTTTTTTGGAGGTACATTTATGAAAAAAGATAAAATAAAACTTAATCAAAATAGAAGAAATTTTTTAACCGGAACTGCTACACTCGCAGGTATAGCAGCAACAGCATCAGTTGTTCCTATAACAATTGCCAATGCAAATCATACAGAGGGTAAAAAAGGTTTACCCAGTTTTATTAGCTGGAAAGATAGAGACGCTTTAATTGTACACTCGGATAAAGGAATTGAAACTCATAGAAGTTCGATTGGGGAAAGTTTAATCACTCCAAATAGAAATATTTATATCAGAAACAATATGCCAACAATGACCGATACTCAAATTGGTGATAGAAAAAAATGGAAAGTTTCAATAGAAGGGGTAAAAAAACCTCAAACTTTCACATTGGCGCAACTTCAAAAATTAGGTCATGAAACAATGGCAACAATTTTACAGTGTTCAGGAAATGGAAGAGGATTTTTTGAACATAAACCTAGAGGCTCACAATGGAAAACGGGTGCAGCAGCATGTGTTCTTTGGACTGGAGTACCTATGAAAACGGTTGTTGATGCTTGTGGAGGTATTGATGGAGGAACCGTGTATATGACTTCAGAAGGAGTTGATCATGAACCAACAGGTTTAGATCCCAAAAAAGCAATGATAGCTAGATCAGTTCCCAAAAAAGTTCATAAAGACGCAATGCTTGCGTGGGAAATGAATGGTGTTCCATTACCTAACGCACATGGTGGACCATTAAGAATGGTGACACCAGGATACTTTGGAATTAACAATGTAAAACATTTAGGCAAAGTAGCTTTTACAGCTGAACAATCATCAGTTAAGTACATGAAATCAAGCTACAGAATTTCACCTATTGGAAAAAAAGGATCTCAATATCCATCATGTTGGGAAATGCCTGTTAAATCATGGATAACAAGACCAACAGATGAAACAGGAACTGTTAAAGCAGGAAAAGTTCAAATTGTTGGTGTAGCTATGGGCGGAACTAAAAAAGTAAGAAGTGTTAAGGTGTCTGTCAATGGTGGTAGTAGTTGGAAAAAAGCAAAATTTATTGGTCCAGATTTAGGAAAATATGCTTGGAGACAATTTGTTTTAGAGACAACTCTAAGCGCTGGAACATATAATATTGCTAGTTTGGCCACTAATGGAAGTGATAGACAGCCAGAGCTTAGAATGGAAAATAGAAGAGGCTATGCTCACAATGGTTGGAAAGATCACAGTGTAAATATTACTGTAGTATAGATTTTTAAAAGCTTTAAAATAAATTAATGAAAATTAAAAAATTTTTATTAGTTTTTATATTTTCTTTTTTATTTAATTACCAGACATCATTTGCTGATGAGGCAAAAATGATTAAAGGTTTAGAAATTTTTAATGAAGTAGCTGGGTGTGCAGCATGTCATGTTTTAAAAGCAGCTGGTTCAGAGGGAAACATTGGTCCCAATCTAGATACTGTTGATGGTTTAAATTATGATTCTGTAATGGATATTGTAACTCATGGTTTAGGAGTTATGCCTGCTTTTGGTGAAGATGAGATTTTGACTAAAGAAGAAATAGATATCATTTCTTTTTATGTTGCTAACTCTGTTAGTAAATGAAAGATATCTTGAGTGATGTTAAAATTAATTTATAAATTTTTCAAATACATTAAAAACAAATACTAAGTTATTATCAAAATAAATTAAAAATGTATAAAAAGTTACTCATATTTATACCTCACATTAATGTAGGTGGAGTAGAAAAAAATTTTTTTCTTATAAGTAATTATTTAGTGGGAAAATTTGATAATGTGGTGGTGATTACAGCTAGCCAAGATTTTACAAAAAACCTCAAAAAAAAAATTAAAATAATTTCTATAAAAAACAATAAATGGGCTAATAGCTCGAGATACACCAGATATATAATTTCTATTTTTTTACTAATAAGAACTCTTTTATTCGATCGAAATTATTTAGTTTTTTCATTTCAAGCTAATTGGTATGCAATAATAATAGCCAAATTATTTGGGGTTAAAATTGTTACTAGATCAAATACAGCACCAGAGGGATGGTCAAATAGCTTTATTAAAAAAAAA
>CACPGM010000006.1 GCA_902633535.1 uncultured Pelagibacteraceae bacterium
GTCTAAATAATGAACTTCTTTCATACCTTTTGGCCATTTAAATCCCATTGGATTATGTCTGTATCCAATCGTAACACTTTTAGCTCCATACTTATTGCATTGTAAAGCCACATCTTCTGCAGAATAACTACTTCCAAGGACAATAACATTTTTACCTCTAAATTCTTCAGCATCTCTAAAATCGTGAGAGTGCATTATTCGTCCAGGAAAAGAGTTCATGCCTTTATACTCAGGAATAAAAGGTACAGAAAAATGCCCTGAGGAAACAACCACATAGTCAAAATTTTCTGTTAAAATCTTATTGTTGGCTTTGTCTTGATAACTTACTTCAAATTTATTATCTTTATAAAGTGTATTAGTAACTCTTGTATTAAATCTTATTTTATCTTTTAAATTTCCTTGGCTTACTCTTCCAACAATATAATCATAAAGAACTTCTCTAGGTGGAAATGAAGGAATAGGTTTTTTAAAATGTTCATCAAAAGAATAATCAGCAAATTCTAAACATTCTTTAGGTCCATTTGACCATAAATATCTATACATACTGTTAGGTACAGGGTCTCCATACTGATCTGAGCCTGTTCTCCAACTGTAATTCCACAAACCACCCCAATCATCTTGTTTTTCAAAACAAACTATCTCAGGGATTTTTTCACCTTTTTTTTCAGCTTGCTCAAAAGACCTCAACAATGATAGCCCGCATGGGCCAGCACCAATAATAGCTACTTTAGTCATAAATAAATCTCCATTTAGAATAATTTATAACTGTATTTTACTAACAAAATGATAAAAATTGCAATAAATTAATAATTTATTATGAACAAAATTTTAATTATTGGTGGGGGAGCTATGGGCTCAGCATTTTCAATTCCATGCCTAGAAAACAAAAATAGTGTTATAATAACAGAGCCTTATAGTAAAAGATTTATAAGAAATTTATCATCAAAAAACAAATTTCATTCAGCTTTAAAGATTAATCTTCCAAAAAAATTAAAATTTCAAAAATTTTCTAGAGATTTATTAAAGAAAAAGTTTGATTTAATTGTGATAGCATTGAGTCTATCAGGAATTGATTTTATTGGTAAAGAATTAAAAAATCTTAAATTAAAAACTCCAATTTTAGTTCTTACAAAAGGCCTGAAGTATGAAAAAAAAAATAAGAAAATTTTGACTATTTCTGAACGTTTTAAACAAAGTTATAATGTGTCAAATATTTCGATTTTAAAAGGACCTTGTTTAGCTAAAGAACTTGCAAGAAAAAAACAGACAAGCGTTATTGTTGCAAATGAAAATATTAATACTGCAAAAAAAATTGGTAAAATGATCTCTACTAATTATTACTTAACAGAATTTTCTAGAGATGTCATAGGAGTAGAAGTTTGTTCTGCAATAAAAAATATATATGCAATGATTATTGGAGCTGGACAAAGTTTAAATGCATCTTCTAATTTGTTTCAAAAATCAGTTTTAGAAATGAATTATTTAACCAAATACTTTAAAGGTAAAGAAGAAACCACTTTAGGTCTTGCTGGGGTTGGTGACTTATATGTTAGTGCTGCAGGAGGAAGAAACAGTAAAATGGGAGGCTATTTGGGTATGGGATACACATTTAAAACTGCAAAAAAAAAATTTATGTTAAATGACACTGTTGAAGGTGAGCAGCTTGCAAAAGAAATTGCACCTTTTGTTTTAAAAAAGATTAAAAAAAATAAAATTCCTCTTATGAATAATTTATTGAGAACAATAATAAATAATAAGAAACTAAAGATTAAAGTTTAAAATAAACCTTCAATATCACCTTTATCATTTAACTTAATAGAATCTGCTGCTGGGATTTTAGGTAATCCTGGCATTGTCATTATTTCTCCACATACAACAACTATAAATTCAGCTCCCGAAGATAACCTAACTTCTCTTACCGGCAAAACATGTCCTGTAGGTGCACCTTTTAGGTTTGGATCAGTTGAAAAACTATATTGAGTTTTTGCGATACAGACTGGAAGTTTTCCATAACCTTTTTCTTCAAAATCTTTTAATTGTTGTCTCACTTTAGTATCTGCCACAACCTCACTAGCATGATAGATTTCTAGTGCAATTTTCTCAATTTTTTTAAATAAGGGCAAGTTATCCTCATATAAGTATTTAAAAGTATTTTTTGTATCTTCACAAATTTCAGCAACGTTTTTTGCTAATTCTTTAGTTCCTGCACTCCCATTAGACCAATGCGTACATTTTGATGCTTTCACTCCTTGTGTTTTACAAAAATCTAGCAAAGTATTCATCTCTTTATCAGTGTCTGTAATGAAGTGATTAACCGCTATGGTAACTGGAAGACCAAATTTTCTTATATTATTTATATGTCTTTCCAAATTTACCAATCCTTTTTTCAATGCATCAACATTTTCATTTTTTAATTCATCTTTTGAAACTCCACCGTGCATTTTCAAAGCTCTGATTGTAGCAACTATAACTACACAATCTGGTTTAATTCCTGATTTTCTACATTTAATGTCTAAAAATTTTTCTGCACCAAGATCTGCACCAAACCCAGCTTCTGTTACAACGTAGTCAGCAAGTTTTAAACCAGCTTTAGTAGCAATAACTGAATTACAACCATGTGCGATATTAGCAAATGGACCACCATGAATAATTGCAGGATTATTTTCTAGGGTTTGAGTAACATTTGGCCTAATTGCATCTTTTAATAAAACTGTCATTGGACCATGAGCGTTCAAATCTTTTGCAAGGACAGGTTTTTTTTCTCGAGTATAACCAATTGTAATATTAGCTATCCTATTCTCTAAATCTTTTAAATCAGTAGCCAAACAAAAAATTGCCATCAATTCTGATGCTACAGTAATATCAAAACTATCTTGCCTAGGATAACCATTTGCAACACCTCCAAGATCTACAATAATTGACCTTAGTGATCTGTCGTTCATATCCATGACTCTTCTCCAAGAAATTCTTCTTACATCGATATTAAGTTTATTACCCCAATAGATATGGTTATCAATTAAAGCTGACAATAAATTATGAGCAGAAGTAATTGCATGAAAATCTCCAGTAAAATGTAAATTAATTTGTTCCATAGGAACTACCTGAGCGTAACCACCTCCCGCTGCTCCTCCTTTTAATCCAAACGAGGGACCTAGACTTGGTTCCCTAAGACATACAATAGATTTTTTTCCAATTTTATTTAAACCATCATTTAAACCCACAGATGTAGTTGTTTTACCTTCTCCAGCAGGAGTTGGAGTAATTGCAGTTACTAAAACTAACTTTCCGTCTTTTTTTTTAAGAGTGCTCAAATATTCTAAATTGATTTTGGCTATATGTCTTCCCATTGGACTGAAAGCTGAGCTTTCATCTGGGACACTAATTTTAGCCAAAATATCTTTAATAGGTTCCATTTTAGCTTCTCTAGCTATTTGGATATCTGTTTTTACTTCACTCATTAAATTCCTTTATAATTATAAAAAGTTGGTCGATTAGTATCTCTTTTTAGAGCCTTTGGAAATATCTAAAAATTATATATAAAAAAAATATGAACTATTTATATTCATTATTATAAAATTTAATTATGCAAAAATATTCAATATTCAATCTTATTAAAAATGCTATTTCTAATCATGAAAAATGGGATTTAGCTTGGAAAGACCCAACACCTAAAAAAGAATATGATGTAGTAATAATTGGAGGAGGAGGTCATGGTTTAGCCACTGCATATTATCTTGCAAAAGAACATAACATTACAAATGTAGCCATCATCGAAAAAGGTTGGATTGGTGGAGGAAATGTAGGCCGTAACACAACAATTATACGGTCAAATTATATGCATGATGACAATGCATTATTTAGCGAATTTGGAATGGATCTATGGAGACGAATGAGTCAGGATTTAAATTATAATGTTATGTTTTCTCCCAGAGGAATTATTAATCTTGCTCATTCAGATGCCCAGATGAATGTCTATGCTAGAAGGGGAAATTCAATGAGACTGAATGGAATTGATGCAGTTCTTTTGAATAGAGAGCAAGTAAAAGAAATTATTCCCATGGCAGATTTTTCTGAAAATGTCAGGTTTCCAATTTTTGGTGGTCTTATGCAACCTAATGCGGGAACAGCTAGACATGATGCTGTTGCTTGGGGTTATGCGCGTCAAGCAGACTCAATGGGAGTAGATATAATTCAAAACTGTGAAGTTACTGGATTTGATGTTTCGGGTGGAAAAATAAAAGGTGTAAGAACATCACGTGGAGACATTAAAGTAAAAAAAATTGGGTTATGTGTTGCTGGCAGCACAAATATTTTAGCAGAAAAACTCAATATGAGACTACCAATTGAAACTCATCTTTTGCAGGCATGCGTATCTGAACCAGTTAAACCAGTTTTAGATAGAGTTGTTACTTTTGGTGCAGGACATTTTTATATTAGTCAATCAGATAAAGGTGAAATGGTAATGGGCGGTGATTTAGATGGGTATAACAGTTATGCTCAAAGAGGCAACCTACCAACTTTACAACATGTTTTAACAGAAGGTATTGCAATGATGCCATTTCTTAGCAAATTAAAAATGCTTAGAACTTGGGGTGGTATAATGGACATGTCTATGGATGGGTCTCCAATAATTGATAAAACTCATATTGAAGGTTTGTATTTAAATTGCGGTTGGTGTTATGGTGGATTTAAAGCAACACCAGCATCTGGCTGGACATTTGCTCATACTATTGCACAAGATAGAGTTCACGAATTAAATGCTGGATATAATTTAAATAGATTTAATACAGGTCACTTATTAGATGAAAAAGGACTTGGTACAAAAACTTGGATTTCATAAATGCTTTATATTAAATGTCCACATTGTGGATGGAGATCACAAAATGAGTTTTCTTACGGTGGAGATGCTACAGTCAAAAGACCTGAATTAGGCAAAGAAGTTTCAGATCAAGAATGGGATAACTTTGTCTACAATAGAAAAAGTTTAAGAGGAAAACATTGGGAGTTATGGCAACACTTGTCAGGTTGTAGACAATGGATAAAAGTAGAAAGAGATACAGCAACACATGAAATTTTTAACACTCTTAAAGCAAGTGAGGAAATTTCATAATGACACAAAGTTTCAGATTAGAAAATATTGGACTAATTAATAGAAATAAAAAAATTTCTTTTAAGTTTAATGGAAAAAATTACCATGGTTACGAGGGAGACACCTTGGCATCAGCGCTAATTGCAAATGGAGTTCATTTAGTTGGGAGAAGTTTTAAGTATCATAGACCAAGAGGTTTTTTTGGAGCAGGCGTTGATGAACCATATGCAATTGTCCAATTATATAGAAATGGCGAAACTGAACCAAACGTAAAAGCTACAGAACAAGAACTTTTTGAAGATTTGGAGGCAACCAGCGTTAACTGTTGGCCTAGTGTGAACTTCGATATTGGTGCTATAAATAATTTCTTAAAGATATTTCTTCCCGCAGGATTTTATTACAAAACTTTTATGTGGCCAAAAAGCTTCTGGTATAAAGTTTATGAACCATTTATCAGAAAAGCAGCTGGTCTTGGGGTTGCGTCCATAAAACATGACAAAGAAAGATATGAACATAAGTATGAATATTGTGATTTATTAATTGCTGGATCTGGACCATCTGGATTGGCAAGTGCTTATGCTGCCGCTAAGAATGGTGCTAGAGTAATCTTGGCTGAAGATAAATCCAGATTTGGAGGAACGCTATTAACTAGTGAAGTGAATATAGGTAATCAATCAGGTAAAGAATGGGCAGATGGAATTATTTCTGAACTTAAAGAAATGCCTAATGTTACAATTAAAAATAGATCACAAGTTTTTGGTTATTATGATCATAATATGTTGGTGATGTCTGAGAGAATAAGTGATCACTTACCAAAAACTAAAAAATTTCATCCAAAACAAAGACTGTGGTACATAAGAGCAAAAGAAGTTTTAATTGCCTCAGGTTCAATCGAGAGACCAATTGTATTTGGTAATAATGATACACCAGGAGTTATGCTTTCATCCGCTGCAAAAGAATATCTTAAAGTTTATGGAGTATTAGTTGGAAAAAATCCATTAATATTTACAAATAATGATAGCGGCTATGAAACAGCAATCGAATTTAAAATAAATGGTGTTGACCCTGTTATTTTAGACACTAGAAAAAATCCAAAATCTGAAATAGTGGATGAAGCAGTAAATTTAGGAATAAATATAAAATTTTCTTATGTAGTGGTAGCTGCTAAAGGATATAAAAAAGTAAAATCAGCAGATATTGCAAAAATTTCTGATGATAAAGAGCAACTTGGTAAAATAGAAAATATAAAATGTGATTGTATTTGTGTATCTGGTTTTTGGACTCCAACAATTCATTTAGCTTCACAATCAGGAAACAAAACAAAATTTAAAGAGGATATAGATGCATTTGTTCCTGGAACTTCAAAACAAAATGAAACAACTTTAGGAGCTGCAAATGGATCGTATACTTTAGATGAAACTTTAAAAAGTTCATTTGAAACTGGTCATAAACTATCAAAAGAAATTACTAATAATAATAATAAAATTTCTTTCCCTAATGTTATTGAAAAAAAATCAACAACACATGATAAGTTTTGGTGCGTACCATTACCTGAGGGAAAAAATTATAAAAGATTTTTAGATTTTCAAAATGATGTTGCAGTTTCAGACATAGAAATAGCTTTAAAGGAAGGATATCGATCGATAGAACATGTTAAGCGATATACCACTCTTGGAATGGCGACTGATCAAGGTAAAACGAGTAATCTTAATGGTTTACAATTAGTATCAAAAATAGAAAACAAAGTAGTACCAGCCGTAGGTCACACAACTTTTAGACCTCCATATACTCCAGTTTCAATAGGTGCAATTGTTGGAAGAGAAGTTGGCAAACATTCGAAACCAACACGAAAATCACCAATGCACGAATGGCATAAAAAAAATAATGCAATTTTTGTTGATGCAGGTGTTTGGTTAAGGCCTAGATACTACAAACAAGATAATGAAAATTTATTTGAAGGATCAAAAAGAGAAGCAAAAAATGTAAGAACAAATGTTGGTGTTTGTGATGTAACTACATTAGGAAAAATAGACATTAAAGGTCCAGATGCAGTGGAATTACTTAATAGAGTTTATACCAATGCATGGTTAAAGTTACCAGTGGGTAAAGCAAGATATGGTGTAATGTTGAGAGAAGATGGAATTGTTATGGATGATGGAACAACCACAAGAATTTCTGAAAATCATTATCATATGACTACTACCACTGCGCAAGCTGCAAACGTCCTTTCACATTTAGAATATTATTTACAACTAGTTTGGCCAGAGTTGAATGTAAATGTAGTTTCAACAACAGAACAATGGGCAGGGGCAGCAATAGCTGGACCAAAATCAAGAGTTTTACTGCAAAAACTATTTCCAAACTCTGATGTATCAAATGAGGGTTTACCTTTTATGGGTTATACGGAAGGAGATTTGTTTGGAGTTAAGGCAAGAATTTTTAGAATCTCGTTTTCAGGTGAGCTAGCATATGAAGTGAATGTTGAGTCAAATAATGGAAACTTTATGTGGGAAAAAATTATACAATTGGGTCAAGAATTTAAAATTCAACCATATGGAACAGAGGCATTATCAACACTAAGAATTGAGATGGGACACGTAGCAGGATCAGAGCTTGATGGTAGAACAATTCCTTATGATAATTCTCTAGAAGGTTTACTAAGTAAAAAGAAAGATTTTATTGGTAAAAGATCTTTAACTAGAAAGGCATTTACAGCTGATGATAGGCAAAAAGTTGTAGGAGTTATTCCTTTAGACAAAAAAACAAGTATTCCAGAGGGATCTCATTTAGTTAAAGACTCAGATGCACCGTTACCAAATCCAAAATTAGGTTATATTTCAGCATCTTGTTGGAGTGTTGAGCATGATAATCCTTTTTCATTAGCAATATTAAAAGATGGAAAAAACATGATTGGTGAAAAATTGTTTGTGATGTCTCCACTTAAAAATAAAGTGATTCCTGTTGAAATAGTTTCTTCACATTATGTTGATCCAAAAGGTGAAAGGGTTAGATCATGAGTTTAATATCTGCTTTAGCAAATGTTCATTCAACAGGACAATTTGGCGATCATGAAGATAAAGATGAAAATAATCTTTTAAAAATTTCAGAAATAAAAAATTTACTAATTGTTCAAATAGTTCAATATAAAAATTCTTCTGTTTCTATTGAAAGTATTGATATTGATGGCCTTAGATTAAAAGATGAATCGTTACGAGTGGTAAGTGATAATGATACAAGAATATTGTGGAATGGACCAAAAAATTGGCTTCTAGTTTCAACAAAAAAAGATTTATTTAAAAATATTTCACAAAAATTTCAAGAAAAAGATTTTGCTGTAACAGACTTGTCACATTCAAGAGCTATAATTCAAATAGAAGGACAAGAAGTAAAAGAAATTTTAAAGAAAGGGTGTCCTTTTAATTTTAATACTTTAGAAAAAAATAATTCAATAAATTCCAGCTATAATGGAATAGCTTTCACTGTTGATATGCTGAATGACAATCCTGTTAAGGTAAGATTATTTGCTCTTAGAAGTTTTGGAGAATCTTTGTATCACTCTATTACAGATGCATCTTTAGAATTTGGCTTTAAATCATTATAAATATTTTTAATCACGTGTAGCGATATACACACCTATTGTGGTTATAATAAAACCTAAAAGATCTAAATTACTTAAATTTTCATTTAAAAAAAGCCAAGCCATAAATGCTGATGTGGCAGGAATTAAAAAAAATATAGAAACAGTTTTGCTTGCCGAGTTATTTTTTATCAAATACATCAATATTGTAAAAGCACCAAAAGATACTAAAAAAATTTGATGGCTCATTGCAATAATAAATGTTTGTGTAAAATCAATATATGGTTTGGCAAAAATAATTATGACAATAATATGAAATGTTACTCCTCCTAGAGCTTGATACATATTACTTATTGATAACGGTAAGTTATTACTTAGTTTTTTTTGCCAAATAGTTGATGATGTAATTGCAATTAAAGCTATTATAGTTGCAACCAAACCAATCAACGGAATATCTGAACCAATATCATAACCAAGAACTAAAGCTGCACCAAAAAAACCTAATAAAACACCAATCCATTGTTTTCTGCTTACTTTTTCATTTAATATTGGTCCACTTAAGGCATTGGTTAGAATTGGTTGAAGAGTAACAATAAGTGCTGCAATTCCAGTGGGCATGCCTTTTGAAATTGAAAAGAAAACTCCACCCAAATAAAGTCCATGAAAAAGAACACCGCTAAAAAAAGATTCTATAAAATTTTTTCTGTTAACTAAAATTTTCTGTCTTGTATAAAGAGAAAATATAAAAAATCCTAATGTTACGATAGAAAATCTAAAAGCAAGAGCTGAAAAAGGATCACTATTATCAATCAAAGGCTTGGTTGTTATGAAAGCCGAAGACCATAGAAGAACAAATACAATAGGAAATATTCTGACCATTTCAGGTTTTATAATGCATTTTTGCTTACATAAGATTGTTTAATTTAGTTAAATTTGTTTATGAAAATAGGCTTTTTTTATTCTACCTTGAGTTGTATCACAAAATGTATAAGATTCTTATCAACTATGATTAATAAAAAAATTGTTTTTGGATTATTAATTTTATGTTCTCTTGGTGCGTGTACATCGCCCACGGCCATGCTTGGTCCTGCATACACTTTATCGTCGACTGGAAACATTGCTCAAACTGGATTGTCTTACGGATCAAATAAATTTATAACATATTATACTGGAAGAACTCCTATTCAAAATTTAGAAGAAATTACAACTAAAAGTTTAACAACAAAAAACTTTCAAAGACAAACTCTAGAAAGTGAAGATTTTTATCAATTAGTTAAATATAAAATTGAGAAGAACAAGGGTAAAATCAAATTATCTAATCAATAATATTCAAAACCAACAAGTTTTTTTGCTTGGTTTCTTTACACCATAATTCATAGCTTTCACACATTCTCCATAAATGATCAAATGCCCGTTGTGAAAGTTCAAGTGGAAAATGACTTTTTGCGTAATATAAGTCTGGAAATTGAATTAATTGTTTAATTGTAACATCTTTTTGAATTTGAAGTAATCTAATTGTTTCTTCTGGTATCTTTTTTTTAGTTTTTGAATCTATAAAATTATTTTTACTTAATTTGTTAATAAGCTCTTCATGAAATTTACCACTACTTATCTTTTTGTAAGTTTCAGTACCAATAAAAGTTTCAATAGCATTGATATTGGAAAGCTCCGGACTCGTCTTTTTAATTTTACATATTTTAGAATATATTAATTCAGCAACCAATAAAACATAAGGTTTCTCATTTGTATTCATGAACTATTTTTTGTATTTTCTCATTGCTGCATTAGCTAAAATGAGATTTGGATCTAAAAAAATTTTCGATGATTTAATTGTTTTAAATGATTTGAAAGCAAATATAGCTATTGGTAACTCTGTACATCCAAGAATAATTTTCTTGCATTTATTTTTAAGAAGATAATTAATTGCTGGTTTGATAATTTTATTTGCTTCTTTTACTTTTCCCATCTTAACAAGTTTAATAGCTTTATTGACATAATTCTTTTGATAAATTTCATTTGGATATACTAAGTTATAATTTTTATCAAAAAATTTATTATAAACACCAGTTTTTATAGTTCCTTCAGTAGCAAGTAATCCTATATATGAATTTTTTTTACATTTTTTAACAGTGTAATTTAAAACTTCTCTAGGCATATTAATTATAGGTAAATTAATTTTTTTTTGCAAGTCACTATACCAGTAATGAGCAGTGTTACATGGAATAACAATAAATTTACATTTGCTTTTTTCAAGTAATCGACAACCCTTTAATAAACTTTTTAAAACTAAAAGATATTTTTTTTTATTTACTTTATTTGAAGCATGATTAGATAAATTTTTAGTTTGAACCCCTATAGACTCTGGTCTTCCAGGAATATTTGATTTATTGTAAAGTACAAATAATGGATATTCTTGATCAATTTTACCTCTATATAAAATTGCAAGTTTATTACAAAAATCAAGACCAGCCTGTGTTCCCATTCCCCCTAAAATACCTATCATAAATTTTTATTTTTTATTAAGTTTATTGTTATGTCCTCTCATAAAAGTTAAAATCAAACAACCTTTTTTTGTGTGAGATGAATGCGAACTATTTGGTTCAAAAGATATAAAATCTCCCTTTTTAAAAATTGTACCATCCGAGTCAATTAGCTCACCTTCTAATATTAAAAATTCTTCATAACCAGTATGAAAGTGTAGAATTGTTTTAGTTCCAGGTTCTAATTTTGATACATATGTTCCAAAGTTTGTTTTCTCATCAAAACTAATTTTATGCCAGGACCAACCCTTTACTGGATCACCATATTTATTAAAAGGTTCAAATTTTAGCTGATTTAATTTTGTTATTTTTCTCTTATTCATAAAATAAAAGAATAGATTATTGGCTATAAAATTAAATCAATTCTTAGTTTAAGAACTAAAATATTTTATAGCCAATTAATGATAGTGTGAAAATTATGCAGTTTTTAAGTTAACTGCTGAAGGACCTTTAGGACCATCTTCAACATCGAAAGTCAAAGCTTGACCCTCATCTAAACCGTTCATACCAGCATCTCTCACAGCTGAAACATGTACAAACACATCTTTTTCTTTATCTTCTCGTTCAATAAAACCAAAACCTTTAGTTGGATTGAACCATTTTACTTTTCCTTGTAGACTCATATTTATCTTCTTTTTTTGTTATATTAATTTATTACTTATAATTAAGTAATTCAGCTTTCTTTATAATTTAGAGGGTTTTGTCAACTAAATTGATATTAATTAGGTATTTTTATTCTAATAGTTGTCTATTTGTTTTGTTAAATAGATGGAATTTTTATCTAATTTATAGTGCGCAAAAGGTTCACAAGGTAAAAAATTACTTTTATTAAACAATTTTCTTGCTGGAATAAAAAAATCACCTGCCCCTGTTTCAATACTAAGCCTTTTAATATTTAATTTTTTTGCCTCTTCAATTAAATAATTAATGACTTTGATGCCATTCCCTTTTTTTCTAAAATCATCATGAACTCTGATCGATTTAAATTCACCATGGTTTTTTTCTAAAAATTTCAGGGCTCCGCAGCCAAATAGTTTTTCATTTTCCCATAAACTCCAAAATTTAATTGATGGAATCTTTAAACCAGGAATATCCAAAACGTGAGCACTTCCTTCAGGAGATGCAGCTCTTAATTCAATAAAATGCTTTGTAAGAAGTTCATTAACCTCTGAATTGTCAAAATTTCCCTCTACTGATTTAATCATTTATATCAAAGTTGTAATGTGACCCATTTTTCTTTTTTCTTTTATCTCTTTTTTTAAATAATCAAAGAAAAATTCATTGTCTTTAAATTGAAAATTTTGTCTATAAGGTTCTATTTGATGTCCTATCAAATTTATCATTTTTGCATTAGATAATTTCTTTAATGGAATTTTTTCTAAAGAACAAACTGCCCTAACATGATTTTCAAATTGACTTACATTGTAAGCATTAATTGTTAAGTGGCCGGAGTTATGTACTCTTGGAGCTATTTCATTTACATACAAGTTTTCATTTCGATCAATAAAAAACTCTACACACAATGTTCCTATATACTTTAATTCTTCAGCTATAGTAGTTGCCCACTCAGTTGATTGATTTAATATTTTTTTACTTACTTCTGCAGGAATTTTTGAATGATTAAGTATTTGATTTTGATGAGTATTCTCTATTGGCTCATATATTCCATAGTTATTATTTCCAAACCTTGTAACAATTACAGAAATTTCTTTTTTGAGTTTAACAAGTTTTTCAAGCACATATCCTTTTGAAAAATCTAAATTTAAATTATCAAGATCAGTTATTTTTTTAATTGGGTATTGTCCTTTTCCATCGTACCCCATAGTTGTAGTTTTTAAAATTCCAGGAAGAAAATCCTCTAAGGTTTCAATATCAGATTTTTTTTCAATGCCCACATACCTGGTTGTTCTAATATTAAGTTTATTCACAAAATCTTTCTCAGCTAATCTATGTTGGATTAATCTATTTACAGATGGTTTTGGTAAAACTTTTTTTAGTTTATTAATTTCATTAAGTGTATCAAAAGGAATATTTTCGAATTCATAGGTAATCAAATCAACTTTATTGATAAACTCAATAATTTTTTCTTTATCATTATAACTTCCAAATATAAAATCATCACTAAAATTTTGTGCTGGTGCATCTGGGTCATCAGAATAAATGGTTGTTCTAATATCTAATTTTTTTGCAGCAACAGACAGTAAGCTTCCAAGCTGACCACCACCAATAATTCCTAAATTAATTTCTGGCATGTTCTATTTAGGATTTTTTTTAACAGATTTTGTTTGTAAATATCGCCAGTTATTTAGTTTTTTTTTTATATGAGAGTCATTATTTGCAATTATAGAAGCAGCTAATAATGCAGCATTTATTGCCCCATCTTCTCCAATAGCCAAGGTGCCTACTGGAACTCCTTTTGGCATTTGAACAATTGATAATAAACTATCCAATCCTTTTAATTTTTTACTCTCCATAGGTACACCCAAAACAGGAATTGATGTTAATGCCGAAATCATACCTGGTAAATGTGCTGAACCACCTGCACCAGCAATTATTACTCCAATATTGTTTTTTGCAGCTGAACTTGCAAATTTATACATTCTTTCTGGGGTTCTATGGGCTGAAATTATTTTAATCTCAAATTTTATTCCCATTTTTTTTAGGATTTTAGCTGATAATTGCATAGTTTTATAGTCAGATTGGCTACCCATTACTATTGCAACTTTAAGTTTTTTATTATTTTTCATGATTTTGTAAGTGCAATCTTTATTTCAAAATTAAATCAGAATTTCAATAAAATAAATAGTATTTAAAAAAACATATTGGTATGATTTGTAATTATTTACCAAAATGAAATTTAAAATAGACAACCTTCAGTACTGTAATTGGTCAAGAAAAATTTTTGAAATAAACCGAGAAGCTGGTTTGGATGCAGTACATGTAACTATTGTATACCATGAGGATTTTGATGAATTTTTAATTGAAATTAAAAAGTGGGAAAAATTATTTACAGATAATTCAGATCTAATTTTTTTAGGAAAAAGTTATAAAGATATTGAAAAAGCTAATAAAGAAAATAAAACAGCTATTTTTTTTGGTTTCCAAAATTGCTCACCTATAGAGGATGATATTAATCTTGTTGAAAAAATACACCAACTTGGATGTAAATTTATGCAACTGACATATAATAATCAGTCTTTGTTAGCCACAGGGTGTTATGAAAAAGTTGACAGTGGTGTAACAAATTTTGGTCGTGAAGTAATTAAAGAGATGAATAGAGTGGGCGTTGTCGTTGATATGTCTCACTCTGCAGAAAAAAGCACATTTGATGCCATAGAAATAAGTGAAAAACCTATAGCAATCACACACGCTAACCCTTCTTTTTGGCACGCAGCAAAAAGGAATAAATCTTCTGAATTACTTAAAACTCTAAGTGACAGTGGTGGGATTTTAGGATTGTCACTTTATCCACATCATCTAAAAGATAATACAAATTGTTCGATTGATAGTTTTTGTGAAATGGTTGCAAGAACTGCAGAAATAATGGACATGAATAATATTGGTATTGGTTCCGATCTTTGTCTAAATCAACCTGATGAAATTGTTGATTGGATGAGAAATGGCACTTGGTCAAAAAGTAAAAATTATGGAGAGGGATCAAAAAACAAACCAGGCTTTCCAAAACAGCCCCAGTGGTTTGAAGATGCTAGAGGTTTTAAAAATTTGGAAAAAGGTTTAAAAAAAGTTGGTTTTTCAGATACTGAGACTAATGGGATACTTGGAAACAATTGGTATAATTTTTATAAAACTATTTAAATATGAATATAAAATTACGAGATCCAAATATAATAATGAAATTATCAAGACTTGGCTCTTTCCATCAATCTCGATTGTCTTTTTTACGAAGTTTTTTAAGCGAGTTTAAAGATTGGGATTATAAAAGAGATTTGTTTGATTTAGATGAGAAGGGATATGGTACTGCAGTTTATTCTTTTAAAAAAAAAGATAGAGTTTACTCACTAGTTTGCTTTGCAAATAAAATTGATGATAATGATAGATCAGACAGAGTAATAGCGACTAAATGGGATGCTGCATTTACTCTGCATGATGGTGTTCCTCTTAAAAAAGACATTGAAAGACTTAGAAATGAAGTTCCAAAACAAGAAATTGGAAGATTGTCTTATAAAGAATTAACCTTATCTAGAGCTAATAAGTCAGTACGAGTTTTTGATCATGTTGTTGAAAACTTAAGTAAAGGAATTCAGCCAGATTTAAATTTATTAGAAAAAGTAGGATATCTATATAGAACAACGGCAGTTTATGGATCTGGTAAATTTGGACTAGCGGATCGTTTTAGAATTAAGAACAGAGAGGAAATAAACGGTCCTTTTAGATTAGAAATGATGTTAGTTTATTTAGTTAGACAGTTTACTTTTGATCAGGTAAATCATGTTGCAAAAAATAAAAATCCAAAATTTGCCATTAAACTTGATCCAAAAATTTGTAAAAATCTTGGAATAGGAAACTCAACAGGTTTAGGTATGGCGCCTTTTATTGTTAATCATCCAACATTATTGAATAATTGGATATTTTGTCGAGAAACAGCTTTAAAAAAAATAAGGGAATTAAAAAATGTTAAAGCTAAAGATGCAAATTTATTCATTAATTGTGTGAGAAATTCCATCAAAAATATCACTAGCTGGAATACTGAGAGTGAGTACCAGCTTAATAAGATTAAACTTTTACTCGAAGATGTTAGAAAATTACTAAATTACTTGGAAATACAATTTAATTTTAAAAAAGATTATCCCTTTAATGAACTTTACCTATGGTTGGAAAAAGAAACTTGTGAAGAATGTATAGAATATATTGTGTCTATTATGATGGAACCATTTGGTGAAATTATACAGCCTCTTATTAAGAATATGAGCTCTGACGAGGAAAAACATTTCAATATTCCAACTGATAGAACATTGGGAGATTTAAAGATTATTTTAGAAAAAAAATACTCGAATATTTTAACTATTGATTTTGAAAAAAAAGAAAATCACAAAAAATTTTGGTTCATTTCAAAAAATAAAGAAGAACCTAGAATTGCTGATCGTTTTGAAGAACAAGGGTCAGATTTGGAACAACCTCTAGCTATCGCAAGAGACATAAATAGATTGTATAATGAATTATTATTATTTAAAAAAAATTTAAAAGTAAGTCAGTTTTTAATTGATCATGAAGACCTAAGGCATGTGATCAGAAGAGCGTTTATAATTGAGAAATTTCCATATTCAGAAATTCAAGATAATACAATAAGCGAGAATATTGTCCCGATTGACATGTTAAGATTAAAGCTGTCTTTTTTTGGGGCGTTAAAGTTTGATCCAAGATCTGATAAATGGCTAAGAATATGCATGTTCCAAGGTGCGCCACTTCCAAATGAGCTAAAAAATTATGATGAACAATGGGTTTATAAATCTCATAATTAATTTATGAAATCTTTAAGTGAAATAGAAACGACATCTAAAAGAGCTAGTCGTGCAGTTGGATTTTCTTGGGGCATAGCTGAAGAAATAGCAAAAAGCATTAGGTTGCTAGAATTATTTGGTTTCACAGGAATAAAAAATTTAAATAAATATTATAAATTTATAAACAAAAAAAAATTTGAAAATTTAACAATTATTAAGAAAAATAATAAATCAAATAAATTATCTTTTTGTCCAATAAATTTAGGAGTACGTTTTTTAGATCAAATTAAATCACTTGAGTCTTTAAAAAAGATTACTTTTTATAAAATAGCCCACCCAATATTATTTTTACCTTTTTTGAGCAGAGGTTCAGAAATAATTGGAAAAAGAATATTATTAAAATTTGAAAAAAATACTTTTTTATTAAACTTTAATGTAAATATTTTATCTAAACTTTCAAAAAAAGAATTTCCATTAATTGCAAACAAAGCTGAAGTATGTTTTTTAGAAAACAAAGACTCTTTTACTGAAAAAGAATGGAAAAACCTTTACAAATTATCTGAAAATACGTTTGTAGAAGAAACAGAAAGCTTAAAACAAGGTGCGGCTGGTGCTGGATTGACTGATAATGATTGATGATGACGATATTCAAGAAAGAGATTTGAAAGATTTAGATAATATTTGTGATGAATGCAAGGATGAACATGAGAGTGTTTCTCAAAACTTAATTCTTACAGGTTTTAAAATTTGTAAATCTTGCAGGGTATCAAAAACTATTTTTCCAATTTAAATTTGATTGATTGGCATTGCACTCATTCTACTCATAACAAAAGAAATAGATAAAAAAGCTATTATTAAAAAAGATAAAAAAACAATTCCAAAAGATTTAAAATTTGATCTAAGATTTAATATGTGTTTAGTAGAAATTATTAATGCAGCAAAAATCCAAAATTGAGTTAAAAAAATTATAGGAATCATTAGCTCAGGAGTTATTGCAAAGAATCTTAACAAGCCAGGAGCATGTGCAAACCCAACAGCAGTTAATACTTTTTTAAAAGAGACTGTTGTTTGTTTATCTGGAAAAAGTTTAACCCCAATTACATAAATAAATACAGTCCAAACTAACCAAGTTAAAATCGCTGTAAGACCCGATGTAGCAATAGCAGTTTTTACAATTGTATTAGCAGCCACTGCACCCGCAATTCCGTCTAAAATCATAATTAAACCAGCAAAATAAATTGCAGCTTCACCAAAATTTTTATTATCTGTGTAAAGAGTTTTATCTAATTTAATAGATTTAAAGATGATATTTAAGAATTCACCAAACATTTATTTTTTTTTATTTTTTTGTTCTCTGTAAGAAACTATTAATGGAAAGAGTATTAAAGCAAGAGCTATAATAATGCAAACTGCTATTAGAAATCCTTTAGTCATTTTAAGGGGGAGTATAAAACTCCCCCTGAATAAAGTTAACCTTTTACAACCTCTCTTGTATTTGCGTTGAAAGACTCTTTAAATGGAATATCTACTACCACTGCATCGACAGGTTGACCTGGTTTATCAGAGTATTTTTCAGGTAGATGAACTTTAAATTTTGTCCCAACCTTACCTTTTGGAAAGCCATTAGCATTTAAAGTTCCATCAAATGGCACATATCCCATTGCTATGTTTTGTTTTTTTTCTGGGTGATACCAAGGAGAGGTGATAAATCCCACAGGATCTCCACCATTCTCAGGTGACACTAGCCAAAAATCTGGAGCGTATTCTTCAATTGGTTTTCCACCCAATTCAAGTCCAACTAATTGAAGCTTGTAAGGTTTTTTTCCATTTTTAAGTTCAGCGCCCATTTTTTCTAATGCAGTTTTACCAACGTAGTCACCTTTTTTGTCCCATTCACCTTTTCCAGATAATGAAACTTGATAACCTAAGTTACACTGAAAAGGATTATGTTGTTGGTCCATATCTTGACCCCATGAAAGAATTCCAGCTTGAATTCTTCTATGGTGAGCTGGTGCAATAACCATTAAGCTATGTTTTTTACCTGCTTCAAGAACAGCATTCCACATATCTTCAGCATATAAAGTAGAGTCTCTTAAATAAATTTCATACCCAGCTTCTCCAGAGAAACCAGATTGTGAAATGACACAACTTCTTCCACCCACTTTAACTTCTGCTAAACCGTAGAAAGGCATATTATCAAAATCAACCTGATCTCCACAAAGATCTTTCATTAAAGCCTTTGATTTTGGCCCCTGTATTTGAACAGGACTGACATCAATCTCTTCAACTGTACAGTCAAATCTTCCATCAGCATTTACACCTTGAAGATACATACCAATATCAGAGTCTGATAATGAAAACCAAAATTCGTCTTTAGATATTCTAAGAAGAATTGGATCATTTAAAACCCCACCATAAGCATTACATAAGATTACGTATCTTGCTCTCATTGGAGAAATCTTTGTTGCATCTCTTGTTATT
>CACPGM010000007.1 GCA_902633535.1 uncultured Pelagibacteraceae bacterium
GAAACTGAAAAAGACATATCGCTTTTTTCAATTTGAACATCATTTTCCTTAAAAAAATTAATTAAGTTAGGATATGTTTTAAAATTAAAAACGATAAAACCTATATCAACTGATATTTTTTTTGATCCAAAAGTGAGATCAATTGTATATGAATGTCCACCAAAATGATCTTCTTTCTCAAAAATGTCTACACGATGTTTTTTAGATAAATAATAAGCTGCACTTAATCCTGAAATACCTGACCCAATAACTGCAATTTTCATTAATAGTTATGCTGCATCTTCTTTGAATTCATCCATACTAGGACAAGTACAAAAAATATTTTTATCACCATATACGTTATCAACTCTTGCTACTGGAGGCCAAAATTTATTTGCTTTTAAAAATTTTGCTGGGTAAGCAGCCTGCTCTCTAGAATATTTATGATCCCAATTATCAGATGCAAGTTCAGTATCCGTATGTGGTGCATTTTTTATTGGATTATCTATTTTGTCAAATTCACCTGATTTAATTTTTTCAATTTCTTGTTTAATCTTAATTAATGTATCACAAAATCTATCAAGTTCTGACAAGCCTTCACTTTCAGTTGGCTCTATCATCATAGTACCTGCCACAGGCCATGACATTGTTGGTGCATGAAACCCGAAATCTATTAATCTTTTTGCGATATCTTCCTCCGTTACTCCTGTTTCTGATTTAATATTTCTAATGTCAATAATACATTCGTGTGCAACATTACCGTTTGACCCTTTATACAAAATAGGAAAGTGATCTTTTAGTCTATGAGCTATATAATTGGCGTTTAATATTGCAACTTGAGAGGCAAGCTTTAATCCTGCGGATCCCATCATTTTAATGTACATCCAAGAGATTGATAGAATACTTGAACTGCCCCAAGGAGCTGCTGACACTGCTCCAATTCCTGTTGTTGGGCCACAATCTTTTATTACTGGATGATTAGGTAGATAAATTTGTAAATGTTTTTTACAGGCAATGGGTCCCATTCCAGGGCCACCTCCACCATGAGGAATACAAAATGTTTTATGCAAATTAATATGACAAACGTCTGGACCAAAATTTCCAGGTTTTGCAACTCCTACTAAGGCGTTTAAATTTGCCCCATCCATGTAGACCTGGCCACCATGTTTATGAACTAACTCACATATATCAGTTATTTTTTCCTCAAATACTCCATGGGTAGACGGATAAGTTACCATTAATGCTCCAAGATTTTCAGAGTGTTGCTCTATTTTTTTCTTCAAATCATCAAAATCAACATTTCCCTCTTTATCGCAATTAACAACAACTACTTTCATTCCAACCATTTGTGCGCTGGCTGGATTAGTGCCATGTGCTGAACTTGGAATTAAACAAATATTACGATTAGCCTCACCTCTATCTAAATGATACTTTCGGATAACCATTAATCCTGCATATTCACCCTGAGCACCTGCGTTCGGTTGTAGGGAAACACCTGAAAAACCAGTTATAGAACGTAACCAATTTTTTAGATCAGTAAATAGATCTCTAAACCCTTCCATTTGTTCAATTGGAACAAACGGATGAGGTTCTGCAAATTCTTTCCAAGAAATTGGGATCATTTCAGCAGCAGCATTTAACTTCATTGTACATGAGCCAAGTGCAATCATTGTTCTATTCAATGCTATATCTTTATCTTCTAATCTTTTTAAATATCTAAGCATTTCAGTCTCAGAATGATATGAGTTGAAAACTGGATGTTCTAAATATTTTGAAGTTCTTGATAAGTTTTTTGGAAGATTGGGTAAACTAACTGATGGATCTTCTTTTTTGATTGACTCTGCTGCATTAAAAATTTTTAATAGTTGATTTACTCTATATACATTTTTTCTCTCATCAAATGAAACAGCAAGCATTTCAGAATTTACTTTTCTGATATTCACCCTTTGGTCCAAAGCATTTTTATAAATTTGATCAGTCTTTTCTTTAGTAATAATCGTAACAGTATCAAAAAAATAATTTGAATAAAGTTCATATCCAGACTGTTTTATTTTATCAGCAAAACTTTTTGCTAATTGAGACACTCTCTCAGAAATATTTTTAATTCCATCTGGACCATGATAAATAGCATATGCTGCAGAAACAATTGCTAATAAAGCTTGAGCAGTACAAATATTACTTGTCGCCTTATCTCTTCTGATATGTTGCTCTCTAGTTTGTAAGGACAATCTATATGCCTTATTACCATGTCTATCAACTGATACTCCAACAATTCTTCCTGGCATTGATCTTTTGTATTCATCTTTTGTTGCAAAAAAGGCTGCATGAGGACCTCCATAACCCATTGGAATTCCGAATCTTTGAGAGCTTCCAACTGCTATATCAGCACCAAGTTCCCTTGGCGTTTTTAATTTTGCTAACGCTAATAGATCACAGGCTAATATGGCCTTTCCATTCTTTTTATGAATTTTACTAATTGCTTCACTTGGGTCTTTAATATCTCCTAAAGTTCCAGGATATTGTAAAATTCCACAAACTAAATCCTCTTTTAACTGTTCTAAAACTTTACCCTCATTACCGACAAGAACTTTCAAACCCATTGGTTCAGCTCTCGTCTTAATTACATCTATTGTTTGAGGATGACAATTCTCAGATACAAAAACTAAATTACTATCATTTTTATTCAATCTATGACTTAAGCCCATAGCCTCCGCTGCTGCTGTTCCCTCATCTAATAAAGAAGCATTAGCAATATCCATTCCTGTGAAATCAACTATCATTTGTTGAAAGTTCAATAACATCTCTAGTCTTCCTTGAGCTACCTCTGGCTGATAAGGTGTATATGAAGTATACCAACCTGGATTTTCTAATATATTTCTTAAAATTACATATGGTGTATACGTTCCATAATAACCCATTCCAATAAAATTTGAGTAAACTTGATTTTTTTTTGAAATTGCTCTTAATTTTCTTAATGCTTCGTATTCTGAATTTGATTCTCCTATATTTAGTTCACCCTTAAACTTTATTTTTTCTGGAACAGTATTGTCGATTAAATCATCTAGTGAGTAATAATTTAATTCATTTAACATTTTTAATTGGTCCTCTTTTGAAGGTCCAATGTGTCTTTTTAAAAAATCTTTTTCTGAATTAGGTAACATTATGCTGATGTCTCCTTAGCAAACTTATCGTAATCTTCTTTGTTCATTAGAGTATCCATTTCTGATGGATCTTTCATTTTAAGTTTAAAAAACCATGCAGAATCCTCTGGATCTTCATTAATTTTAGAAGGATCATCAACTATCACTTGATTAGTGTCTATCACCTCGCCACTTACTGGAGTATAAACATCACTAGCAGCTTTTGTTGACTCTACTACTCCTGCTGTACCATCTTTTTCTACATTAGAACCTTTTTCAGGAAGTTCAGTGAATACTATGTCTCCTAACATTTCTGTTGCATGTTTTGTAATTCCAATAGTGGCTACATCTCCCTCTAATTTAATCCACTCATGTTCTTTAGAATATTTTACTTCACTCATTTCGTTGCTCCTTTCACATAACTTTTTTTATAAAACGGTAGTCCACAAATATTTGCTGGATGTTTTTTTCCTCTTACTTCTAAGAAAACTTTTGTATCTTTTTTTGAAAATTTATTTTCTATATAACCCATTGCTACAGGTCCATTTACACTTGGTCCAAATGTACCACTTGTAATTTCTCCAATATGAACATCTGATTGATTAAATATCTTTGTTTTTTCTCTAGCAATTATTCTTCCCTCAGGTCTAATTCCAACCCTAATTTTACTAACACCATTATTTAATTGTTTAATGATTATATCAGAGCCTATAAAATCTCCCTTGGATATTCTTTCTTTTGAAATTGCCCATTTTAAATTTGCTTCTACTGGAGTTTTATCTTTATCAAGATCATGACCATACAAACATAAACCAGCTTCCAATCTCAAAGTATCCCTAGCTCCTAAACCTATTAACTTGGATCCTTTGTTGATCAATTCTCTAGTTAATTTATCTACAAAATCATTTAGGATCGATATCTCAAAGCCGTCTTCGCCTGTATACCCAGAACGAGTAATATAAATTTTGTGATCTTGAAATAAAAACCAGTTTCCAGACATAAAATTTAGATCTTTTACTCCATCAACAATATCGTTTAGGATTTGTGGTGATTTAGGACCTTGAATTGCAATTAAAGATCTATTTTCATCCAAAATCATCTTGTACTTTTCCTTTAGTAATTCCTTTAAAATTTTGAAGTCATTATCTTTGCATGCTGCATTAAGGATTATTAAAAAACCTTCATTTGTTTTTGTTATGATTAAATCATCGTGTATCCCAGCATCTTTATCCATTAAGAAGCTGTATTTTGAATGATTTAATTTTAAATTTTTCAAATCTAAAGGAAAGATTTTTTCTAAATCTTCGATTAGGTCTTCACCACCATAAATAAATAATTGACCCATATGAGAAACATCAAAAATACCAGAGTGATTCCTTGTGAATTTATGTTCCTCTACTACACCTTCGGAATATTGAATTGGCATCTGATAACCTGCAAATTCAACAAATTTTGCTTTGCTTTCTTGATGTAATTGGTACAGAGATGTTTTTTTTGTATTCATATTAACTCTTTGTACCCATCTGTATATTTGCCTGAGAGTTTTACTCCTTCGGCGAGAATTAAATCTCTTTCCAGAGTTAATATGTTACGGTCCTTTTTACCTGAGAGATTCCTGGGTGGTTGCTCCTTCGGCGCTACGATGTTCTGTAGTCTCTCCCGTAAAAGAATAATCTTACATGTATGTGAAAAAGTCAATCAGAAACAATTTTTTTTCGCTTATTCAAAAGTGAATAAAACTGAAGTAATACAGCAAAAAGTATAATTGCACCTCCTATTAATCCAAACATTGAAGGCCTTTCACTTACAAAAAGAAATGCCCATATCGGACCAAGCACAGATTCGGAAAGCATAATTATTCCAACCGTAGCAGAAGTAGTTGTTCTTGCTCCAATTGTAATAAATATAAATCCAAAACCAACTTGAAAAAAACCAGCTAGAAAACCTAAAAAAATATCATGAGGGGATATCATTATTTTAGTTGAGAGCAAAAACCCGACTAAACATGAACATACTCCAGCTACAAATTGAGCTGGGACCATATCTACAGTCGGATATTTTCTTATTATTATAATTAAAATTGCAAAAACTATTGGCATTGAAAATGCTGCTAAGTTTCCAGATAACTCACCTGGTGTGAGTGAATTTCCAACCATCAATAAAACGCCTATCATTGCTAAAATAATTGAAGTTAAGGTTGTAGTACTTATTTTTTCTTTTAAAAAAAAATACCCAAATACTGAAAGAAATAGTATTTGAAGTGAAATGATAAAATTAGTATTCGCAACTGTCGTATTATACATTGCAAAAACATAACCACAGAAACCAATAGATAGTATTATTCCACCAAAAAATCCTGGTAAACCTGAAACGTAAAATGATTTTAATGTTTTTCCTTTATAGCTAATAATTAAGAAAGCTAAAATAGTAAGAGAAAAAAATAAAGATCTCCAAAATAAGATTTGCCATAAAGTTGCGCCCTCAAATGATTTAACAAGTAATCCACCAAAACTTAAACTTAAAGCTCCTAAAAAGATTAATAATGGGCCAGGTAAGTTTCTTATGAAAGTCATTGTATTTGTAAAATTAGATTTTGAGTCTCTAAATCATATAGTTTAAATAAAGTTTCTGCGCTAGATAATTCGACTTCTTGGAATTTAATTTTTGAGCCAGGCGTAAGTTGAACCAATTTGTCATAATCAGCACTGATAACTGCTCCTATTTTAGGATAACCTCCGATAGTCCCATGATCAGAAAGCATAATAATTGGATTTCCATCACCTGGAACTTGAATAACACCTTTGATTAATCCTTCTGACTTTATATTAGTATTATTGATATTTTCTAATTGGGGTCCTTCAAGTCTCATCCCCATTCGGTCGGATAACTTTGAAACTTTAAATTCTTTGTTAAAAAAATTGTTTATTGCTGTTTCTGAAAAATAGTTGAAATTGGTGCCCTTAATAACCCTGATTTTTTCTATTTTTGAATTAAGATAATTAACCTTTTTTTTACTAAAATTTTTATTAATTTTTGAAATCTTTATGATTTGCTCATCTTGTAATTTTTTTCCATTATTTGCCCCAATATTAGATTTAGTATTTGTTGAACAACTGCCCCACTGATAATTTACATCAAGTTTTCCACTTAAAGATAAATAACCGTAAACTGATTTATTTGTGGATAGTATGTCTATCTCGTCCCCATTATTTATTTCATAGGTTTCATAACAATTTCCATCAATCACTGAGGTCTTTGATCTTATTTTAAAAGTTATATCACCTGTGATTGCTATGTTAATCTTTTCTCCCATATATTTTAAATGAGGTCCCTGATAAGCAAATTCTAGAACTGGATTATTCAAATCATTTTGAACAAGTTTATTAGCTAACAAATAATTTCTATTATCCATAGCTCCACTAAAAGGAATTCCCAAATGATATAAGTTTGATCTTCCTTTATCCTGAAAAGTCGAGTTTATTCCTGATCGAATTACCTTAAAATGATTACTGTTCATAGTTTAAATATTCTTCTTTGCTTATTTCTTTAAAAATGACTGTATCCCCTGGATTAATTAAATTTGGCTTATCTTCATTTGAATTATCAAAAACTTCAATTGGTGTATTGCCAATAATATTCCATCCTCCTGGACTTTCAAAAGTGTAAATATTTGCAAATTGTTCTGTTATTCCAATAGATCCTTTAGGAACTTTTACCCTTGGTGTTTCTAATCTTTGTGCTCTCATATTTTCATTTAAATCTCCTAAAAATGGCATGCCAGCAATGAAACCTGTCATGTAGCAAAAATACTTTTTATCAAAAAAGTTTTTGAGAATTTGTTCTTTGTTTAATTGAAGTTTTTTTTCAAGCCTAACGAAATCTAAAGAATAAGGTTCCTCGCAACAAATAGGTATTTCTATAATTTTTTTTTGAAAACTTTCTTCTTTATCTATCTTAATTTTTTCTATTATATTTTTTAATTCATTATACTTAATCCTTTTTAAGTCAAAGGAGATGATTAGCTTATTATAGGAGGGAGTAATATTATTTATACTTTCAATTTTCAATTGTTGAATTTTATTAAAATATTTGATGACAGATGAGTTAGTTTCTTTATTAACATCTTGTCCAAAATCACAGTATAAAGCTGCGTCACCAAGATTTAATATATTTTTAATCATGTCATGTTATACTTAACAATCATGACTATGGAAATTAATATAAATTGCGATTTAGGAGAAAAATCTAAACATCATTCAAATAAACATGATCCTGATTTGTTGGAAATAGTTAATTCTGCAAATATAGCATGTGGATTTCATGCTGGTGATGAAGAGACAATGCATCAAACAATTCAAATTTCAAAAAAAAATGGAGTAAGTATTGGTGCTCATCCATCATTCAACGATCCAGAAAATTTTGGAAGAGAAAAAATGAACCTGTCGACTACTGAAATAAGAAAACTAATAATTGATCAGTACGAAATTCTTCAAAAAATTGCAGTGAAATATGATGAGTCAGTGAGTCATATCAAGCCTCATGGAGCATTAAACAATATGGCTTGTGAGGATATTGAACTTGCAACTGTAATTGCAAAGACTATCAATGAAATAAGCAAAGATTTAATTTATCTTGTTCCAACTGGTTCAAAAATGGAACTAGCTGCAAAAAAATTAAATATGAAAATCGCCTGTGAAATCTTCGCTGATAGAAATTATGAAGACGATGGAAATTTAGTTTCCAGAAAAAAACCAAATGCATTAATTACTGACCCAGAAATAGCAAAAAACCACGTATTAACTATGGTTAAAAATCAGGCACTTAATTGTCACAGTGGAAAACAGATATCTTGTGAAATCGATTCAGTATGCATACATGGAGATAATATTAGTTCATTGAATACTGCTAAAGTTATTAAAAGCAACTTACTTGAAAATGGACTTAAATTAAAAAAATTAAATGAAATGGAAAAATTTTTAAAATGATTAAAACTTCACTTATTACTTTACTCTTTACAATATTGTTAACAACAAGCTCTTTTTCAGCAGGCTCCGGTGATAGTGGTGGTTCAGGAGGATCAGGAGGATCAGGAGGATCAAGTGATGGTGATGGATTCTCTAAAACAAAAACTCAGTATGATATGGCTGTTTCACATATAAAAGCAGCAAAAAAATTTGAAAAAAAAGATAAATTAAAAAAAGCAAAAAAAAAATATGAAAAAGCTCAAAACTTATTACTCAAATCAAATAAAAAATTTCCAAATAAAGCTGATACTTTAAATTATTTAGGATTTACAACGAGGAAACTTGGTGACTTTGAAAATGGAGAAAAGTATTATCTTCAAGGTTTAGCAATTGAACCTGATCATGTAGGTATTAATGAATACTTAGGGGAACTTTACGTAGCAACTAATAGACATAATCTTGCAGTCGAGAGATTAGAAATATTAAAAAGTTGTAATTGTAAAGAGTATGATGAACTTAAAGCAGTCATAGCTGGAGAAAAAGTTTCAAAATATTAATTGTTTTAAGGACTTTAAGCCTAAATTTAAAAATAAAAGATTGAATAATTTGAATTTACTCAATTTATTTATTATAAGTTATTATTTTGATAGCAGAACTTGTAATTTTAACGAAAATTATATTCATTACCCTTATTCTGACAGCAGATAATGCTGTCATAGTCGGTTCAATAGCAGCAAATTTCGTCCCAAAAAATAGAAATAAAATTATTCTGTGGGGGGTTATAGGAGCATTTGTTTTCAAAATTTTCTTTGCAATATTTGCAACATATTTATTCGAATTTTATTTTGTTAAAATTTTAGGTGGAATTTTATTAATTTGGATAGTTAATGACCTTAGAAAAGATTTAGTTGATATAAAAAAAGTAAGATCTCAAACAAAAAAAATTAAGGAGCCTTCATATATTAGTAGTATCGGTAAAGTTTTATTTGCAGATATCATGATCAGTTTCGATAACGTTATTGGCGTTGTGGCTGCTGCAAAAGGATATTTTGGATTTATGATTTTTGGGTTGATGTTATCAGTTGTATTAACTGGAGCGTTAGCAACATATTTAGCTCATTATATTCAAAAACACTTATGGATAGTTTATGTTGGTCTTGGATTTATTCTACTAGTTGCTATTCAACTAATAATAGGTGGAATGGTTGATTTAGAAATTATTTCAATTAATGAGAATTTTCAAAAATTTTTTTAGTAAGAATGTTTTTTTTGGGGGTACTTTTTTAATTTAACATCTGAAGCAAATTTTCTTAAACCTAAATTTAAATACTTTTTAATATTAACAAATTTTTTTACAAATCTTATCTTGGTTTCATTCAAGCCTACTAAATCATCTGTAACAAGTACTTGTCCGTCACAGTAAACTGATGATCCAATTCCTATAGTTGGTATTTTTAATGTCTCCGTGATTTGCTTTGATGTTGCAGATTTGACACATTCTAAAACGATTGCAAACACCCCACATTTTTGCAACATTATCGCATCATTTAATAACTGTTTTTTTTCTTTTATAGTCTTACCCTTGGACTTGAATTTACCTTTGGTAGTTTGTGGAAGAAGACCAAGATGACCCATAACATTAATCTTATTCTTAATTAAATATTTTATTTGTTTTATAATTTTCTTTCCACCTTCTAACTTGACTGCATCACACTTAGTTTCTTTAATTATTTTTTTTGCATTTTTTAAAGCAGAGTTATTTGTATTATAAGTATTGTAAGGCATATCAACTACCATTAAACTTTTTTTAACTGCTAGTCTTACACTTTTTGAATGATTAATCATTTCTTGCAAAGTAACACTTCTTGTCGAATTGTAGTTGTATAAAACTGAACCTAAAGAGTCTCCTACTAAAGTAATATCAGCAAATTTATCTACTTCTAATGCAATATTTTTTGAATATGCAGTTAAACAAATTATTTTTGATTTATTTTTTTTTTTTATAATTCTTTTAATATTTTTGTTCATATATAATTTATTCAAGTTCTATAGTACTAGGAGGTTTTGAAGTAATATCATAAACTACTCTATTAATACCTCTAATATTATTAACAATTTTATTAGAAATCATTTGAGAGAATGACTTTTTAAACTCATAAAAGTCTGCTGTCATACCATCTTCTGAGGTAATTGCTCTTAACAAACAAAGATATTCATAAGTGCGATTATCACCCATCACGCCCACTGTTTTTACAGGAAGTAATGCAGCATAAGCTTGCCAAATTTTATTGTATAGACCGTAGTCTTTTAGAGATTGAATAAAATAATAATCAGCTTGTTTTAAAATATTGATCTTATCTTTTGTGATTATCCCTGGCATTCTAATTGCTAGACCAGGGCCTGGAAATGGGTGTCTAAAAATAATATCTTTGTTTAGATTTAGTTCTAAGCCTAATTTTCTTACTTCATCTTTAAACAAATATTTTAAAGGTTCGATTAATTTTAACTTCATACGTTTTGGCAACCCCCCCACGTTATGATGTGACTTGATCTTAGATGTTTGACTTCCAGTAACTGATCTGCTTTCAATTAAATCTGGATAAAGTGTGCCTTGAGCTAAAAATTTTACATTTTTAATTTTTTTTGAATATTGCTCAAATATCTTAATAAAAAGATTTCCTATTATCTTCCTCTTCTTCTCTGGGTCAGAAACATTTTTTAATTTATTTAAGAACTTTTTTTCAGCATTTACATAAATCAAATTAATCTTAAGTCTTTTTTTAAAAGTCTTAACAACTTGTATTTCTTCATTTTTTCTCAATAATCCTGTATTTACAAAAATACAATAAAGTTTTTTTCCAATAGCTTTATTTAAAAGTTGAGCAACTACACTACTATCCACTCCACCTGAAAGCGCACAAATAACCTTGTTAGTTCCAACCTGCTCTTTCACCTCTTTAATTAATTTCATTTTTTGATCCTTTGGTGACCAATTTCTTTTAATTTTACAAATTAAAAAAATAAAATTACTAATTATTTTCTTTCCATTTTCAGTATGAGTAACTTCAGGATGAAACTGAACACCAAAAAATTTTTGGTTTTTACTTTCTACTATAGCAAATTTAGAATTTTCACTTGCAGCAATAACTCTAAAGTTTTTTGGAAGTTTGGATACATGATCTGCGTGACTCATCCACACTTTTTTTATTTTTTTTTTAAAGAAATTTTTTATTAAAGGACTATTGTTTTTTTTATAAATATTTGCCAAACCAAATTCTCTATATTTTGATTGTCTAACTTTTCCTCCATTAAATTTCGATAAAATTTGATGTCCAAAACAAATTCCCAAAATTGGTATTCCTAAATTTAGAATTTGCTTATCAAATAATCTGTTATTTAATTGATAAACATTTAAGGGTCCGCCTGACAAAATAATTCCTTTAATATTCGGCTTAATTTGAAAATTTTTTATTTTTTTATGACTTATCAATTGTGAGAATACTCCTAGTTCCCTTATTCTTCTTACTATCAGTTGAGTAAACTGTGAACCAAAATCTATTATTAAGATTTTATCAAGATCTAAATCAAGACTCATTTTTTGGTTCTAAATTTTCTAAATCTTTTAATATTTGTTTATTTTTTTTGCATAAGTTTTTACAAACTTTGGTGAATCTTTTAGATAATTTTTTTACTTTTGAATAATTAGACTCCTCCAATGCAATTTTCATTAACATTAAAATTGCTTCTTCATTAGCTGGATCAATTAATAAAGTAGTTTCTAAATTCTTTTCTTCTTTTTTCTTATTTTCTTCTTCTTTGTAGATTTTTGCTAAATATAAATATGACTCTGAATGCTTTGGATTTAATACAATACTTCGTTCAAACAAAAATTTGGCTTTTTCATAATTTTTAATGTTAAATAATTTTACACCTTCAGCGTAAAAATTTTCTTTACTAAATGAAATATTACAAAAATTTATTATAAAGATTATCCAAATAGAAATTTTTAGAAATTTAATCATTAATATTTTGTATCACTTTTTACAATATCCACATTATGAACCATACTTTCATAAAATCCAGCTTTAGTAATTTTTACAAATTGTGGTTTATTTCTTAAATATTTAATTTGTTTTGATCCTAAATAACCCATCGATGACCTAAGTCCTCCTATTAATTTATATATGATATTCCCAACATCACCTTTATATTTAGAAAAACCCTCTACCCCTTCAGGAACATATTTAGACTTATCTTTTTGTTTAGATTGAAAATATCTATCAGCTGATCCTTTATTCATTGCACCAACAGAGCCCATGCCTCTAAAGCTTTTAAAAAGTTTTCCGTTTCTTTTAATTAATTTTCCTGGAGCTTCGTCTGTTCCTGCAAGCAAAGAACCAATCATTACAGCATCAGCACCTGCTGCAAACGCTTTTGCTAAATCTCCTGAATATTTTATTCCACCATCAGCGATAATACTTACATTTTTATTTCTAATTCCAGATCTAACTGAAAGAATTGCACTTAATTGAGGTACTCCAATTCCAGCAACTAATCGAGTAGTACAAATTGATCCTGGGCCAATGCCAACTTTAATGATGTCTACACCCAACTTAATTAAAAACTTTGCTGCTTCTAGGGTAGCAATATTTCCTGCACATAAAGCCATTTTTTTATCTTTAATTCTTTTTATAAATTTAATAATTTCAGAGACTTTTTTTGTATGGCCATGAGCAGTATCAACTACAATTAAATTTACACCTTCGTTTAAAATTTCTTTAGCTCTCTGAAGTTCTCTAGGACCTGCGCCAACAGCCGCTCCAACAAGTAATTTTTTTTTTTTTACTTTTTTAATTTCCTCAATTTGCTTACTTATTGATAAATTTCTGTGAATAACACCAATCCCACCAGCTTTTGCCATTGCAATTGCCATTTTGCTTTCTGTAACTGTGTCCATGGCCGATGATAACATTGGTATTTTGAGCTTCAAATTTTTTGTTAATTTTATACTCGTATCAACATCAGAGGGCAATATCTCTGAGTATTTAGGAACTAGTGTTACATCGTCAAAGGTAAGAGCTTCTTTTATAGGAACCATAATCATTTATATATGATTCCTTTTAAATTAAAAGAGGCTATCTAATTTTTTTACAGATAATAAAACTTTCTTTAGAATCCTTGCGACTAGATTTAGGTTTAAAAACCTTTACTTCTTTAAAAATTTTTTTTCCGAGTGCGACAATTTCATTAAAAGTACTGCCCATAAATATTTTTGATATGAAAAAACCATCTTTAGAAATTATATCCTTTGAAAAAATCATAGCCTCTTTACATAATTCACCTGTTTGAATTGAGTCTATATCTTTAATGCCTGTGGTATTGACTGCCATATCAGACATAATTACGTCTGGCTTTTTATTATTAAGATTACTTTTAATTTTCATTTGAACATCCTGTTCATTGAAATCACCTTTTATTTGAATAGTGTTTCTAATGTTATCTATATCCTTCAAATCAATAGAAATTATTCTACCATTTTTGACAGTTTTTGAAACATACTGAGACCAACTACCAGGTGCAGCTCCAATATCTATAACACTCATTCCACCTTTAAAAATTTTAAATTTTTCATCAATCTCAATTAATTTATAGGCTGATCGCGCCCTATATCCGTCAACCTTCGATTGACGCACATAGGTGTCTCTTCTTTGTTTGTTAACCCAATTTTTTGATATTTTATTTTTTTTCAATTAACTATTGAACCTAAGACTTGTAGATATTTTCTTATTATCTAAAGTTTCAATTTCTATTTCAACATTTTTATCTAATCTCATATCTTTACCGTCTTTCCAAATACCAGCTGCAAGATGCATAATTCCTATTTTATAATTAGGTAAAAAAGGTTCAACAAATGTCTTTTTTTGTTGATCGTATTTTGGTAATAGATTGCTAGTAATCCAGTTACAATTCAAAGGTAAGAATTCTGTTTTTAGGTTGTCAATGTAAACAGACATATTTATTGCCAAACCTTCAGATCCAAAAATATTTCCTTCTTTCAGAGTTTTAGATAAATTATTTTGCCAAACGGTCCAACCTTTTGAGTTTTTTTCTAACGAAAAAACTCCAATATTAATATGTGGTGCAAATGCTAACTTTCTTGCTTTGTCGTAGCCAATTTTTGACTTAACTGCATGTTTAAAATTTTGAGATTTGATAATTGCTAGTTTGCCAACTAACCAATTTACTTTTGAGGTAATTTTATATCCTGGTCCGATAGTTTGGGTAATACCAAGTTTTCCATCATCACATGCTTTTAAGTACAACTCTATACTGCTCCAATCATTTACCCATGCATCACAATCTATCCATAAATATTTTTGATAATTTGGAAAATATTTGGGCAAGAATGCTCTTGAAACTTGACTTTTTAACCATTCTTTATCTTTGACTTTATAACCTGGCACTTCTATATCCCACTCAGCAGATTTTATTTCATCTACATCATCAGATAATTCATCTTTTTGACTTTGAGTTAATCCTGCATCTAATATACAGATTGCAATATTCTCACTTTCTTTAAATCTTTTAATAGACCTTATTAACTCTTGTAATAATAGAAAGTAATTAGCATCAGCCAATGAAACAATTACATTTTTTTTCATTTATAATATATCCTCAAGTCCTTCGTCATTATCAGAGGTAATATTTTTTTCTTTTTTAATTTTTTTATAGTGAAAATAGCTTATTGGTATTAGACAAAGATAGATTAAAGAGCTAATTGTTAGTACTTTAAAAGTATAAACTAAAAGTGCACCAAAAAATAAGACTATTCCAAATAATAAAAATTTTGTCATAGATCTTGGAATAATAATCTTTTTAAATGAATATGTAGGGATTGTGCTTATTAATAATACTGAAACTGCTATAAAAAAAGTTGGCACTATCAGATCATAATTAATCTTAAAAAAAAATTCTCCTAATTCACTAAAACTAAAAATTAGAGGAAACAAAACAATAATTCCACCTGCTGGGGACGGCATTCCTTCAAAAAAATTATCTTTCCAAGATGGTTCCTCTTCAGTATTAATGTTAAATCTTGCAAGTCTTAAAGCAACACAAACAACATAAATTAAACAAACAAACCATCCTAATTTTTCTAGATACTGTAAATTCCAAAAGTACATAATAAGTGCAGGCGCAACTCCAAAACTTATTACATCACCTAATGAGTCTAGTTCTTTTCCCATTTTAGATGTACCTTTTATCAATCTAGCAATTCTCCCGTCTAATGCATCCATTAAGCCAGCAAACAATATAGCAATTATAGCAATTGCAAATTTTCCATCTATTGCAAATTTTATTGAAGTTAAGCCAATACAAACCCCAATTAAAGTTATTGCATTAGGTAAAATTATTCTCGCCTTTTTATCTGAAACTATTTTAAAATTATTTTTTTTTTGTTCCATCTTATTTTTTAGCTAATAATGTTTCTCCAGAAATAGCTTTCTGACCAACTTTAACTAAAGGTTCATAATTTTCATAATATATGTCTGCTCGACTACCAAATCTTATCATTCCAATTCTGTCTCCTTGTTGTAATTCTTGATCTTTGTTTGACTCACAAACTATCCTTCGAGCAACAAGACCAGCAATTTGAACTACAATTACATCGTTGTTATGAGGATCTTTAATTTTGTAATAATTTCTTTCATTATCTTCGCTTGCCTTATCAAGTGATGCATTCAAAAATTTTCCAGGTTTATACAAAATTTCATCAATTTTTCCTCCACACGGAGTTCTGTTAACATGACAGTCAAAAACATTCATAAAAATACTTATTTTTTTGAATTTTTTATTTTCTAAATTGAGTTCTTTAGGACCATCAACTTCTTCTACTTTAATAACTTCACCATCAGCTGGGCTTACAAGATAGTTGTCATCATTAATAATGACTCTCTCTGGATCTCTAAAAAAATAGTAAACCCAAATTGTTAGAACTAAACCTATAAGACCCAAAAAATCACTAAAACTATAAAGCACCAGAGTAATTATTCCTGCAATTACTAAAAACTTATATCCCTCTGCGTGAATTTTTGGAAATATCTTACTAAACATATTCTTCTATTTGATAATTTTTCATTAATATGTATATAAAATCGCAAAATTCAATTAATAAGATAAAATATAAGTGAGCAAAATTACCGTAAAAAACCCAATAGTAGAGTTAGATGGTGATGAAATGACCAGAATAATATGGGAATTCATTAAAAAAAAATTGATCCTTCCCTATTTAAATCTTGGAATTGAATATTACGATTTGGGAATGAAAAGTAGAGATAATACTGATGACCAAATTACAATTGACTCTGCTAAAGCAATTAAAAAAATTGGCGTAGGAATTAAGTGTGCAACAATTACTCCAGACGAAGCAAGAGTAGAAGAGTTTAATCTTAAAAAAATGTGGAGGTCCCCTAATGGAACTATTAGGAATATTATTGGAGGAACAGTATTTAGAGAACCAATAATCTGCTCCAATATTCCAAAATTAGTTCCTTCCTGGTCTGATCCTGTAGTAATTGGACGACACGCATTTGGAGATCAATATAGGGCTACTGATTTTAAAGTTCCTGGTAAAGGAAAAATGGAAATAAAGTGGACCTCTGAAGATGGAAAAGATGAAATTAAATATGAGGTTTTTAATTTTACTGGTCCAGGTGTAGCTCTTTCAATGTATAATTTAGATAAATCAATTGAAGACTTTGCAAGATCTTGTTTTAGCTATGGATTAATTAAAAAATGGCCAGTTTATCTATCTACTAAAAATACTATTTTGAAAAAATACGATGGAAGATTTAAAGATATTTTTGAAGAAGTTTTTAATAATGAGTTTAAGAAAAAATTTGAAGATACTAAAATTACTTATGAACACAGATTAATTGATGACATGGTTGCATGTGCGATGAAATGGAGTGGAAAATATATTTGGGCTTGTAAAAATTATGATGGTGATGTTCAATCTGATACTATGGCACAAGGTTATGGATCGTTAGGATTGATGACTAGTACGCTATTAACTCCTGATGGGAAGGTGATGGAAGCAGAGGCTGCTCATGGAACAGTAACGAGACACTATAGAATGCATCAAGAAGGTAAGGAAACATCTACAAATCCTATAGCATCAATATTTGCGTGGACAAGAGGTTTGGCTCATAGAGGTAAATTAGATGGAAATGAAGAGCTTATCAAATTTGCTAATACAATCGAACAAGTTTGTATTGAATGTGTAGAGTCTGGGTCTATGACGAAAGATCTTGCAATATTAATTGGACCTTCAAGTAAATATCTAACTACCAATCAGTTTTTAGATGTAATAGATAAAAATCTAAAAAAAAAATTAAATTAAAGACTTAATTTTTTCATAAGCTTTATTTATTTTACTCTGATCTTGGCCACCAGCTTGGGCAAAGTCTTTCCTTCCTCCCCCACCTTGACCTCCGATAATTTCAGAGCTAAATTTTACAAATTTTACTGCATCGTATTTTTCAGTTAATTTACTTGTTACACCTACAGCAACTCCTACCTTGTCATCTTTACTAGCAAAAACAACAACTATTCCTTCACCTAATTCTTTTTTACCATCATCAACTAATTTTCTTAATTCTTTTGGTGGAAGACCTTCAACTTTTTGAAATCTTAACTTTATTCCTTTTACTTCTTCATCGCTTATTTCATTTTTTGTTTTATCACTTAGAATTGATTTAACTAATAAAGTATCTAGCTGTTTACCTAAATTTTTAATCAATAATTTTTGATCTGATTGGTCTAAGGTTGGTTTGCCACCCAAATCAATTATCTGTTTAGATAAATCTTTAATTACTTCATCATTTTTTTCTAAAGATAGATTTGATAATTTTTCTTTATTCTTCAAAAAATTATCTAATTGTTTGTCTCTTAGAGCCTCTATCCTTCTTACACCTGCTGCAATCGAGGATTGGCTAACAATTTTAAATTTACCTATATCTCCAGTGTTTTTAACATGAGTTCCTCCACATAATTCTGTAGAAAAATACTTTCCATTATCATCGCCCATTGAAAGAACCCTTACTTCTTCACCATATTTTTCTCCAAATAATGCTAAAGCACCATTTTCCACAGCTTCATCAGGTGTCATTAATCTTGTTCTTACGTCTGTTTTCTTTGCAACCATTGAATTAACAAAAGTTTCTATTTTTTCAACATCTTCATTTGAAATTGGTTTCATATGACTAAAATCAAATCTTAATCTACTAGGTTCTACTAATGAACCTTTCTGAGTAACATGGGTACCTAAAACTCTTCTTAATGACTCATGTAATAAATGAGTAGCTGAGTGATATGCTCTTGTATCATTTCTTCTTTTAACATTTATTTTCATTTCAACATTTTCATTCAATTTGATTGAACCACAAATTACTTTTCCATGATGAACAAAAAGATCTCCTAATTTTTTCTGAACATCAGTGACTTCAAATTTAAAATCTCCAGAAATCATTTCTCCAGCGTCCCCAACTTGACCACCTGACTCTCCATAAAAAGGTGTTTGGTTTGTTATAACCATTCCCTCATCATTTGATTTTAATTCTTTGAT
>CACPGM010000008.1 GCA_902633535.1 uncultured Pelagibacteraceae bacterium
TTATATTTTTTATTTTTATTTAAATTTATTTTTAGTAGCTTAAAAATATCTAATTTAATTGACGGGCTTAAAATTCCAAAACTTTTGGAAGATTTAATTAAATTATTAATATGATTTTTAAAAAAAAGAATTTTTGGTGGGTTTCCAAAAATTCTCATAGTAGTAAATACTCCATTGTCACCCCACAGATTATTAAATTCAATTTCTTTGAGATCTTTAAGCTGATAGGATTTTTTTAATAAGTAATTTTCCATTGATAGTTAAGAATGACTCTGGGTGAAATTGAAATCCATATATTTTATCAATGTTATTTTCAAAAGACATTGCAGCACCTGAAATAGCACATCTCATTGTTATGTCAAAATTTTTAGCTTTAAAAGGTTCTTTTAATTTTAAAGAATGATACCTTCCAACTTTAAATTCATGACCTGGCTTAAACAATTTACTTAATTTGTTAACAATTACCCTTGATTGAAAACCATGGTAAATTTTATTTTGCTCAGTTATATTTGCACCCTCACAAAATAATATTTGTTGAAATCCAAGACAAATTCCAATTATTCTTTTTTTACCTTTAAGTTTTTTATAAATCCTAGACGATAATGGATAATCTTTTGGAGAACCTGGCCCAGGTGAAAAAACTATTGTAGATGCTTTTTGTAATTTTAATTTATTAATTTTACTAAAATCATCACATTCTACGTTATCAAATAAAGAAAGTTGATGAACTACATTGTGTGTGAAAGAGTCTTTATGATCAATTACATATATCATTTATATAAATCAATTAATGCTTTTGCTTTTATATAATTTTCATTAAATTCATGTCTAGCATTACTATCAACCACTACACCAGAGGCTACTGAAATTTCTGAGGTATCTTTAAAATTTAAGATTGATCTTATAATGATATTAAACCTCATATCTCCATTAAACTTTATAAATCCAAAACTACCTGTATAAATATTTCTATTCTCTCTCTCTTGATTGTTCAGAAGATTTAGTGTGTTTATTTTTGGACACCCGATAACTGAACCTCCAGGCATCATTGCTTTAATAATATCTATGTTCTTAATATTTCTTCTTAATTTTCCTTTTATTAAACTTACATAATGAAAAAGGTCTTTATATTCCTCTACAATTTTTTGTTTAGTCAGCTTGACAGAACCCACTTTACAAATTCTTGATAAATCATTTCTTTCCATATCAACAATCATATTATGTTCTTTTGTTTCTTTAAGATTTTTCTTAAAATATTTTAAAGCTTTAATCTTGTTTAAAGTTTTTGTTTTTTTTACAGTTCCAGCTATTGGTTTTGTAGAAATATATATCCCTTTCTTTAAAATTAAATTTTCTGGAGAACAGCTTATAATTGAGTAATTTTTATCCCTGATCATAAAAGCCTCTGGAGCCAAATTAGTTTGTGATAATCTGGAGAAAAAATCTAAAGGATCAATTTTTGATTTTATTTTATATTTTGTGCAAATCTTTATTTGATAAGTTTCACCACTTTTAATTTTTTTTTTAAACTTATTAAAAATTTTAGTGTAAGCATTCTTGTTAATATTAATCTTAAACTTACTTTTTTTAAAAAAATCCTCATTTTTGTAATTGAGCTTGTGACTTATTTTTATCTTTTTTTCAGGTTTATAAAAAATACCTTTTGGAAAATTTATATTTTTTTGACTAGGTATTTTTATGTTTATTAAATTATTCAATAATTCATAACCAAAAAAACCAATAAATAAATCAGTATTTTTTTTTTTATTTTTATATTTTTTATTCAAAAAGTTAGTAACATTTTTATTATTAAGAATAATTTTTTTAGAAAAATTCGTATACAAATCAAAACCTTTATTAGACTTGTAAATAATATAAGGCTTACCTGAATGATGTATCTCTGCTAATTGAGTTTGTTTATTCAATTTATTCTGTTTTTAATCTTAAAACTGGTTCTTCTTTAATTGGTAAATGAATTATTGCTGCAAAAACAGATAATGCAATTGCTAAATACCACGCATAATCATAAGAACCGTACAGATCGTGAAACAAACCACCTAAATATGCTCCAAAAAATGAACCTATTTGATGACTTAAAAATACTATTCCGTACAACAGACCAAGATATTTTGTACCAAACATATGAGCTACAATACCACTAGTAGCTGGAACAGTTGATAACCACAAGAAACCGAAGCTGGCACCAAATAAGAAAGCACTCACGTTGCTTGCAGGTGTAAATATAAAAAGAATAATTGAAATTCCTCTAAGAAAATAAATCACACTTAAAATAATCTTTTTACTCATTTTTGCTGAAAGATATCCACTTAATAATGAACCAAAAATATTAAATAGACCAATCAATGAAAGAATTGCGGCTGCAGTCCAATCCTCTAATCCCCTGTCAATAACATACTTGGGAACGTGAGTTCCAACTAAAGTAATATGAAAACCACAAACAAAAAAACCTGATACTAACAATATATAACTTTTGGTCCTGAAAGCTTCTGTTAAAGCTTCCTTGAATGATTGGTCAGATTTTTTCTCTACACTTTCAGACTCTGATGGAGATCTTACAAAATAAGCTGCAATCAATCCTGTTAATAAAATTAAAGAAAAGATAAATAAAGTATAATTCCAACCATACTCTTTTAAAGAATAATTAGTAAAAATTGGTGAGAGAAAATAACCAAAAGATCCAAGAGCAGTAACAATACTCATTGCTATTGTTCTTGTTGATAGTGGAAAATGTTTGCCAACTACTGACATGGGAATACTTATTGCTGTACCTCCAAGACCAATACCTATTAGTAAACCCATATGAATTTGAAAAAAAATTCCTGTATTTGGACCTGTATATAAAAAATATATACCTAAAGTGTAAAATATAAATGCAGAAATTATTGCTACATGACCACCATATTTATCAGCAACTGCTCCAAAAATTGGACCTGTCAAACCCCACATTAACATTTGTATACCAATGGCAAATCCAAATGCGGTATTACTAATTTTTAGGCTTTCATTGAAATCAATGAAGAATAAACCAAAAACTTGTCTTACCCCTAAGGAAATTAAAACTACAAAACAAGCCGCAAATAAAGTTACTATCGCAGTTTTTGAATGAAAAAATTTATCTGATGTCATTTTAAATGTCTTAACGCCTGCTTTATATCTGCAATTAAGTCATTAGGATCTTCAAGCCCTATATGCAATCTAACAAGATGTTCATTCTTTGTTAAATCCAAATATTTTCTGTTTCCAGTTTCTCTAAACTCTTGGTGCAAAACCAAACTCTCAAAACCTCCCCAGCTATAACCATATCCAAAAAGTTTAAGAGAATTTACAAATTTTCTAACAGAATTAATATTATTAGATTTTATCTTTAAACCCATGAGACCTGAAGCACCTGAGTAATATTTTTTCCACATTCTAAAATTAATAGAATCTTTTTTGAAGGGATATAGTAATTTAAATTTCTTATTCTTTGATAAGAATGTAGCAACTTTTTTGGCATTTTCTCTGTGACGATCCAATCTAACATCAAGTGTTCTTAATCCACGGGTTATTAAATATGCATCATCTGGTCCTAATCTTAAACCAGTAATTCTTTCAGCATTATATACTTTTGAAAAAACTTTTTTATTCACTGCTAAACTTCCTCCCATAACATCTGAATGCCCAGAATAATATTTTGTTGCTGAAACTATAGACATATCAAAACCAAGTTTAATAGGTTTTAAAAAATATGGTGTTCCCCAAGTATTATCAATTGCTGTAAAAATTTTATTCCTTTTTGCAATTGAAAGTATTTTACCTAAATCTTGAAAATCAAAAGTATTACTTCCCGGATTCTCAACAAAAATTAATTTAGTTTTTTTGGTAATATTTTTTTCTAATGTTTTTAAATCTTTTGGGTTATAAAAAATTGTTTTAATATTAAATTCTTTTAAAAATTTTTCTGTGAGTAATCTTGTTGGGCTATATACAGGGTCTGCAACTATGATTTCATCTCCAGGTCGAGTTACACTAAATATAGCTAGAAAGACTGCTCCAAAACCAGTTGGTGTGGTAAACACATGATAACTTTCTTCAAGTTTGGTTAAAATTTTTTGTAAAATATAAGTGGTGGATGTTCCTTGCCTGCCATAATCATAATGACCACCAGTGGGGTTTTTTTTGGCTTTAGCTTGTGTTTTTCTAATATCTTTCATTGATTTAAAAATAATCGTTGATGCTCTAACAACCGGTGGGTTTACTGACTGATTATGAAAATCTTTGGCAGTGTGCTTTAGAAAGGTTTTAAAAGAATTTGACATAATAAAATTTGATAACTGAATAGGAGAATGCTATATCCGGCTGATAATTTCAATTAAATTATAACTAAAGGAAAAAATGGGTTATCCAAAAAAACACAGAGGCCGAAGAAAACAAGGGTCAAAGAAGAGAAGAGCTAAAAGAAAAAATAAAAAGAAATAAAATTCTAATGGAACAAATCAATAAGGTTAAATCCATAAGCATATGGATCTTTATTGTACCGTTTGTTGCGGTTAACATCTGTTTAATACTAATAACTCAATTTCAAGGATTATTTCCAAATCAAGAAGATATAGTTCATAATACAATTCCATATTTTGATGGTGGAACATCTATAAGTAGAACCGTAAGGCCATTTCCTTCATGGTTAGTATTTAAACCATCTATGTTTTTAACATCTTTTCTTCTAATAAAATATTGGTTGTATAATAAAGATATAATTTCATCTTTTGAAAAAAATCACAAATATATTAATAAAATAGTTTTTTTTGGTATTGCCTCTGCAATAGCTTTGACTATTCACTCTATTTTTTTAGGAATACAATTTGATAATGATTTATATAAATTATTTCGAAGAATAATAATGTTTTTATTTATAATATTTGAAATTGTTGCTCAAGCATACTTGGTTGCAACTTTATATTCTTTTAAGAATAAAATTTCAAAACATATAAATCAAAAATTCCTAATTATTAAGATTTGTTTAGTAAGTATTTTAATTATTGTAGCGGTTTTAAGTATTCCTGTAATTAGTATGCCAAACAATAATTTATTAGGATTAAATGTAAAATTTTTCAAGCATGGATTAGAATGGAATTATTTTATCGGAGTTATTACCTTTTATCTTTTAACATTTTTGATGTGGAAAAAATCTAATTAATTAAGCCGGAGTCTTCTAAAATATAGAAAGATTGCAAATATTTTGAATATTTTTTACTTCTTAAATTAAAATTATTCTGAATAAATAAATTTCTAAAAATATTATCATTCGAAGGTAAAAATTTTAATTCTAAAATTGTTTCATTTAATTCTAACCTTTGATTTAAATTATTTATAGGACTTGTATTTATATTTGTATCAATTGTAGCTCTAATTTTTTTATCATTAGATATCCAATAGGATCTTAAATAATTTGTTTGAAGAACAAATTGATAATTAAAATTATTGTGAATTTTATTTAAATTTAAAAAATATTCTTTTAAATTATAAACCAAATCTTTTTTATCAACAAAATTTATAGCTTTACTTATATTTTTTTTTACAAAGAAATTTTGTTTATTTTTTTCTTCTAAATAAATTTTAGAATAATCATTATTGTACCATCTAAACCTTATTTTTTTTCTTCTACTAACACCATTAATATTATCCTTCGCAAAATCAAAGTTGAGTGTATCTAAGTAGATTGAACTTATCTTTCTAGGAATAAAATATTTAGTAAATCCATTTAAAATTAAAATTTTTTTTAAAAAATCTTCTTTATACTTTCCTAGTACAAATTTTTTTTCTACTCTATTTTCGTTCATCTTAATAAAGCATCTTATTAATTACTTTGTTATCAATTTTCTCTGTTAATACTGTTTTGTCTTTTATAATTTCGTTATTAAATCCTATTAAATATTTCAATTGGTTGTCATCAACTACATTATCGATAGAGAGAAAAGCTCCTTCATACTCTTTTTTTTTATTAAAAACCACAGCGTCAAATTCATTATTTCTAAATTCATAATTTTTTAATTTTAAATTTGAGCCATCTTTTACTGCAACACCTAATTTCGTATCTTTGAAATTTAAATTAGATATTTCACCTTTTGCATTCTCACCAAAACTTATACCTTTGTCTTTAATATTTGATCCTTTAATAAAATTACCTGCTACACTAGCTCCAGAAATATCTAAACAGTCATTATCAACATCTTTACATGATATGTTTTGAAAATTTAAAGTCCCAAAATCAATATCTATTGCATCTGCTTGTATGTCTTGAACTTTTAAATTTATTATATTGCTATCAGATGAAATTATATTAATTGCATCTTCACTTTTAGATGAAATTATCTCTGTGTCTAAAATTTCCACATTTGAGTTAATAATATTTATTCCACCATATAAAATTTTATCATCTTTTTTTGGGTAAGATAAATTCTTAAAGATTACATTACTTAATTTAAAATCGTTATCAGACAATATCAAAGAGCCAGCATTTTTATTACTATAAATTGTAATTGGTTTATCTTTAGTTCCATTAAAAAAAATTGAACCTTTCGAAAAAATAGTTACATCATTTTTAAAAAAAATATTTACACCTTCTTGAATATGAAGTTTTTTATCAGATGCTAAATATAAATTTTCTTCAATAATTAAATCTCTATCTAATATATAGTTTTTTTCTAAGCTCTTAATTTCTTGTTTGCTTAATAAATTTTGCTGTTCTAATAAATCGTTTTCAATTAACTCATTATTATTAACTAATTTTTTTTCTATCTCTACTATCCTGCCCTGTATATAATCTGCCCTATCAAAAAGATAATTTTTATTAAAAACATAAAGACCAATACCTTTATAAAAAACTTTATCTTTTTTTGATTTTTCACTTAAAAACTGCTCATTATAAAAATTTATAGTATCTAAATTTGCATCATAAAAATCTTTGATAAATTTTTTAGATGAAATTTCTTTTAATTTTTGGAAATAAATATCCCTAAATTTATCATTTTCTAAAAATCTTAAATACCACTCTCTTTCATCACAAATATAACTACAGTTTCTATTTTCGGTATCTAAAAAATCTAAAATGAGAAAATTTTCAAACAAATTTGAATTATAATGACCATCAAACCCTATAGGCTCAAATTCTGCTGTTACTGGATTATAGTAAAGTTTGACACTTTTAGAGATTGAACCATGAAAATTTCCAGTTAAATCAATTATAGCAAAATACATTGCCCATTTTTCTAAATCAAAAACTTGATCAATATTAGTTGCTTTATTTTTAATTTTTTCTAATTTTATTTTTGCATTTTTGATTAGGTCTGAATGATTGGATTGCCAATAATTTTTTGAATACAAATCGTATTCTACTTTAGGATAATTAAAACTATTAGACTCTTCTAAACCAAAGATTGGTCCATTTCTTTTTTTATTTCTTTCTATAAGTTCCTTTGAAAAACCCTCTTCTACTGCATAAATACCTTGGTCTGTATCATTAAGTGATAAATTTATAAAAAAATATTTTAAAGAAATTAAATTTTTTGCCTCCAAATATTTATGAAAAATATATTCATATACATAATTTCTAGTAATTGGTTTTTGAACAGAAAACTCCTCCAAACCCCATATTCTATCATCACCTCTTAAATCTATTCTGTAAGATGTTTGGTATCTATCAAACCAATGTAGAGCTCTATCTCCTTTTACTCTCATTTTGATATCAAAATCATTTTGACCATAATTTAGTGAAGCTCTAGAAAATTTTTTAACTTTTTCCGATAAACCTTCTAATTTATTTTTTCTTTGTAATTCTAAATTATATAAATTTTTTTGATTTATTTTTAAAGTCACATTTTCCAACTCATTCTCAAAGAAAATAAATTTCAGAGACTTAAAATTTTGAGAAATATAATCGTCTATTTCAAAAAAACTGAAGCCAAAATATTTATCAATAATAACTTTGTCAATTTTTTTTAAAAAGAGTAATGGCTTATATCTTTCATACATTCCACTATTAAAATAATGAAATGTTAGTAAAATTATAACTAATAATGAAATAGATCCTATGACTTGGATTAACCTATTCAAAATAGTTAATATAAATTTTATAAATGGAAATTGATTTAATTTTTTTTTAATAATCACTTTATTTTACTAAGTGTTTTTACTCAAAAGCTCCAGATTTTGAATAAATTGATATATTTACACTTTCATCACTTAACTTTGATATATTTTTAAGTAAATCCTCAAAATTTTCATTATTAGACTCATACCAAAAAATATAGCTGCTTGTAGTTTTTTCAATATTAGCTGATTTTAATTTTAAGTATCTAAAATTTGGTTTAAGTTTATTTATAATATCATCAATATTTTTTTTATCGTTTTGTAAAATAATTACATTTAAAATATTTGAGTCTGAAATGAAATTTCCGCTATTACTATTTTTGTTCTTATAAATATTTCTAATAAATAAGAAAATTAAGATAATTATTGTTGCTATAATTGATAACAGAAACTGATTTGCACCATTGGCTAATCCTATAGAAATAATAAAAAATAAATAAACTAATTCTTCAGGTTCTTTTATTGCTGCTCTAAATCTTACAATTGATAAAGCACCAACAAGTCCAAGAGATAAAGCTAAAGAAAATTTAATTACAGTGATCACTAATGTAGTTATTATTGCTAGAGGAATGAATGTATCAGAAAAGTAATCTTTATCGTTTAGAGCTCTTCCAACTTTAATATATGTAAATTTTACTAAATAAGCTAAAATGAGTGAAAGCAGTATTGCGATAAAAAAATTTCCAAAATCTATCTCTATATTAGAGTTTAAAAAAAAGTTTTCTAAAGATTTATCTAATAATTGCTTATCCATGATTTAATAATAAACTAAACTTCATAATAGTCAAAGAAAGATCAAGCTGTTATCCAACCGCCACCTAAAACTTTAGTTCCATGTATATCCTTATCATAAAAAACACAAGCCTGTCCTGGTGAAATGCCGTCTTCATATTCTTTTAGAATAACTTCTGCTGAGTTATTTTCTTTTAAGTTTATTCTTGCTTGCAATAATTTACCAGTAGATCTAACTTTAACTAAAACCTCCTTATTTAAATATCTATTATCTACTAAGAGGTTTATTTTTTGTAAATTAATATTTTTTTTTCCTAATTTTTCTTTTGGTCCAACAATAATTTCATTTTTATCAGAAATAATTTTGATAACATATAGTGGTTCAGCATCTGAAATTTTAATTCCTTTTCTTTGTCCAATTGTAAAATTTATTATTCCATCATGAACACCAATCACTTTACCATCTAAATTTTTTATATTCCCTTTTTTAAAAGAGTCAGGTCTAAATTTTCTTATTACAGATGAATAATCTCCATTAGGAACAAAACAAATATCTTGGCTATCTGGTTTGTCTGCAACATTTAAATCCAATTTTTTTGCTATAGATCTTGTTTCATTTTTAAGCAAACTTCCTAATGGGAACCTTAGATAATTTAGCTGTTGTCTAGTTGTATTAAATAAAAAATAACTTTGATCTCGATTTTCATCAATTGCACGATACATATTAGTTTGTGAAGCTGTAGTGATACTTTTTACATAATGTCCAGTAACCAAAGCATCCGCCTTGAGCTCTTTAGATACTTCAAATAAATCTTTGAATTTAACTGTTTGATTGCACTGGACACATGGTATTGGAGTTTCTCCTTTTAAATAACTATCGACAAAATTATCAATGACACCTTGTTTGAATCTATCTTGGTAATATAAAATTTTATGATCGATACCTATTTTATGTGCAACTCTTTTTGCATCCATAATATCTTGGCCGGAACAACATTGTTTAGAAGCGGCAACTTCTTTGCTATCATCATAAAGTTTTAATGTAATCCCGATGACATTATATCCATCTTTTTTCATCATGCCTGCAACAGTAGAAGAGTCCACACCTCCAGACATCGCAACAACAACTGTTGTATCAGATGGTTTTTTAGATAACCCTATAGAATTTAAACCCTTGTTCATACTCTGGTATTTATACTTATTTCTAATATAAGTTAAATATATGATATTAGATTTTGAGCCTGGTGATAAAGTTATAAATCCATCTAATGAAGAGTGGGGTATTGGCCAAGTTCAATCAATAATTAATGAAAAAATTACTGTAAATTTTCAAAATGTCGGCAAAAAAGTAATTAATATAGATAATGTTAAATTAAAAAAGTTATATGACCAAAATTAACATAAAAAATATAGTAGATAACTTAATTGATACATTTATTGAAGCGGGTGAAATATCTATTAATTTAAGAAATGTTGGACTTACTAAAGAGATTAAACCGGATAATACACCTGTTAGTAATGGAGATTTAGAAGTAAACAAAATAATAACAAGTAAATTAAAAGAATTAACACCTGAAATACTAATTGTCTCAGAAGAAACATCTGAAAATAAATTAACAAAAAATCTCAAAGACTTTTGGTTAGTAGATCCAATTGATGGAACATATGACTATATAAATAATCTTGATGAATTTACTATAAACGCAGGATTAATTTTGGATAGAAAACCAGTAGCAGGATTAATATACGCCCCATCAAAAAAAAGAATGTTTTACTCTTATGGTGATAACGAAGCATTTGAACTATCTAATGGAAAGACAGTTGAGCTTAATGGATCAAAAAATTTTGACAATAACCAAATTAAATTTGTTTCTTACTCAAATAAACTTAAACCTGAAATTGATCAAATTCATAAAAAACTTAATGTAAAAGAATTTACTAAAATGAAAAGTTCATTAAAATTTTGCGTCATTGCTGCTGGTGAATATGATGGTTATGTGGCTGAACCAAGAGCTTATGAATGGGATATTGCTGCAGGTCATGCAATATTGAAACATTCGGGCGGATCAGTAACTGATTTTTTTGATAATGAGATATTATATGGAAAAAAAGATTTTAAAAATCCAAGTTTAATTTTAAAAAGTAAAAATCTAGTATAATGGATGAACAACTAAGAATAATATTAATTATTATCATTTCAGTTTCAATTTTTGGATTATTGGTATTTGTTTTTGTGAGAAATTATATGAGAAAAAAAATCAAATTTTTGATTGAAAAAGACAAAAAAAAATTAAAGTAAATTAATAATTTTTAAGTAATCTTTTTCTTCTATATCCATTACCTTTTTAGATGTTTCAAAATCAAAACCATTTCTTGCCAACAATGATATATCTTTTTTATAAAACAGAGGTCTATTATCTGTTGTTCTAGCTGGTCCAATTCTTTTCTTTTTGCACAATTTAATAGCAGAGAAAAAATCTTGATCTGAATTTTTATCATAAATTTTTTCCACTGTTTCTTTTATAAATTCATCATTTATTCCTTTCGAAAATAAATAACTTCTAATTTTATTTATTGAGCTTCCTCTTTGAATCATACTTTTTGCTTTACTTTCAGAATAAAACTTATCATTTATAAATTTACTTTTTTCTAAATCGGCTAGCACAACATCAATTAAATCAGTTAAATCTTGTTTTTTAACATTAGAAACTGAAGCCTTTAAATACTTTTTTAAAAGATAGGTTTTAAGCTGCTGTTTTGATGGGGCGTATTTTTCTACATATGCAAATGAAAAATTACGCATTTCCTCAACAGTTCCCTGTAATGATTTTTTTTTGTTTCTTATAGGAATCATAATAAGATCTAATATAATATATTTAGGAATGATCGAACAAATTTATAATTACTTTACTATTGAAATGCTTTACTTCTGGGTAAATCTTGGGGTGTTGCCTTTTTGGTTTTTAATTATATTTTTCCCGCAGTCTCAATTATGTAAATATCTGGCAACTTCAATTTTTCCCATATTTCTACTCAGTGCTGCTTATAGTTTTGTTATCTACAAATCTTATCTTAATTCATATGATTTTTTGGGAAATTTTAATTTATATTTAGGTATGAACTTTGTTGCTAATTTATTTGAGAATAAATTATACTTATTATTATTTTGGATACATTTTGTATCAATAAACTTGTTTGTTGGAGGATGGATTTTAAAAGATTCACAAAAATTTTTTATAAATAAATTTCTTATAGCTTTGCCATTAATTATTACATATTTAATAGGACCAATAGGTTTATTTGTTTATTGGATAATTAGAATTTTTTATGCAAAACGCCTAAGTCTATATGAGTAAGCATATAGATTTTTATTTTGATTTTATAAGTCCTTATTCATACTTGGCTCATAAAAAAATAATTAACTTAAATCAAAGAAATATTTTCAATTATAAAGCTATTTTGTTGGGTGGCTTGCATAATCTAGGTGAAGTTATTGCACCTGCATTTAATGAAAAAAAAATGAAAAATATGAAAAATGACTGTATATTAATTTCAAAAAAAAATAAAATTCCTTTTAAATGGAATGAAAAATTTCCCATAAATTCTTTACATCTAATGAGAGGTTTTTTAGTAATTGATAATAATAAAAAAAATAAATTTATTGATTTGTGTTTTGATGCATACTGGAAAGATAACTTGGATATTTCTATTGAAAAAAATATAAAAAAAATCTTATCAGATTGTGAAATCGATCACGATTACTTTGAAAAAAGTATAAAAGAGCTAGTAATTAAAAATAAACTCAAAGAATTAACAAGTGAAGCGTTTAAATTAGATGTCTTTGGAGCTCCTACATTTTTAGTGAATAATAAACTTTTTTGGGGACAAGATCGCCTAGAATATGCAATAGATGAGTTAAAAAATTGAGTAAAATAAAAAGATGAAAAAAATCTTTATAAAATTTGCAAGGTTATTAGGTTATGAAATTATTGATCAAAATAATTTTGTTTCACCCACTTTAAATAAAAATTTAAATGAAGATCTTTCGACCTTAAATCATAAGTCAATAGTTTTACCACTAGGCGAGGTTAAAATTACAAAAAAGATTAGTTCTGTATTGACTATATTTAGAACGAATACTGATATAGAAATATGGGATCAAAATAAAAAAAGGTTATTTGAAAAACCAAAAATTGAGTATTCCTTAAGGTCCCTTAATTCACTTATTAAATCTATTAATTTTTGTAAAACAAAATATCCAAATCTTAAATTTAAAACAATAATTATTGACGATAAATCAAAAGAAGAAAATTTAGATAAAATTAAAAAACTTATAAGCAAAGGCAACTTAGAAATAAGCATTGTATCTTTGGAACATGAAAAATATAAAAATATTATCAAGCAACAAAAAAATGATCAAACTTTTTCAAATTTAGCAAGTTTATTACAATCTTTTGAGTTAGGAAGAAATCATGGTGAAGACTTAATTTTTTTTGTCGAGGATGACTATTTGCATTTTGAACCAATGATGGAAGAGATGATTGCATCATATGAAAGAATAGCTTCACAGTTTGATAAAGAAATTTTTATGTGTCCTGCCGATTATCCTTATCTTTATAATAACAATGAAAAAACAAATATTTTAGTTGGTAACAAAAGACATTGGAGAACAATTAATAAAACTTTGTGCACATTTATGACCACTAAATCTTTAATAAATAAATATTGGGATAATTTTCACAAAAACTGTTTAGATAGACATGACCCTTTTGAAAAATACTTAAATGAAATTTATACAAAAGAATTTTGTATTTCTCCTCTAAAAAGTCTTTCTTTACATGTTACAAATGTAAATTCTAGCTATGGTTTGTCACCATTTATAAATTATAAAAAGCTTTGGGATGAGAACGAATGTTGATAAGGCCTCTATCACGAGGCCCTATTTTAACTAACTTAGAGAGAAGTTTTAAGGGACCCTTCGTTGAGTAACGTTGCGGATACACAGAGGCGAAGGATCCCTTTATTGTTAACAATTAGTCACGTATTGCATAAGCAATTACACCTGTTTCAGTAACGTCTGTACCTTTGGTTTCACCTTCTTTACTTAGCCTTAAACCAACAGTCGCTTTCATAAAACTAAAGACAATGTAAGCTACTACAAACACGAATATGTTTACAGATAGCACTCCAATTAACTGTGTACTAAACACAGCATCAGAATTTGTAGCAGGAACAATTAATGTTCCCCAAATACCTGCAAATAAGTGTGCAGGTACCGCACCAACTACATCATCAATTTTTAGTGAGAATAATAATTTAGTACCATAAACCACAATTAAACCACCTACAGCACCAATTAAAATTGCTGCTAAAGGAGATGGAGCTAATGGTTCAGCTGTAACTGCAACTAATCCACCAATACATCCATTTAACATTTGAACTACATCTGTTTTACCAAAATGTAGTCTTGTAATAATAGCGGCACCAATTACTCCACCCGCACCTGCTAAAAATGTATTCATAAAAATAGTTGATACTGCAATTGCATCATCAGCTGTACCCATTGCCAGTTGTGATCCACCATTAAATCCGAACCAGCCTAACCAAAGAACAAATACTCCTAAAGTCACAAGTGGTATTGATGATGCTGCAAATGGCTTTAATGGAGCTGGAAGACCAGACTTAGTAAATCTTCCTAATCTTGGACCAATTATGATTGCACCAGCTAAAGCAGCAGCGCCTCCTGTTGAGTGTACTAATGTTGAGCCTGCAAAATCAGAGAAGCCAATAGAAGCTAACCAGCCTCCACCCCACTGCCAACCCATTACGATTGGATAAATAATTCCTGATAAAATTGCTGCAAATAAAAAGAATGGCCATAATTTAATTCTTTCAGCCATAGTTCCTGATACAATAGATACTGTTGTTGCACAAAAGACCATTTGAAAATACCAATCTGAACCATCCGAATAACCAGTATCAACTGCACTTGAGTCTGACCAAGGTATAAATTTACCTATATATCCGCCCTCTGGAATTCCATAAGCTAGATTGTAACCAAACATCCAAAACATAATCCCTGAAATTGATAATAAGCCAATATTTTTTGCACAAATTACAGATACACTTTTGGAAGTAACCATTCCTGACTCTAACATTGCAAATCCTGCTGCCATGAAAAACACCAAGAAACCACAAATTAGAAACAATAAAGTGTTAAATATAAAACCTATTTCAGCAGAAACTGTCGTCTCTGCCATTCCTGCACTGCTCATGTTTAATAAAAGTATTAAACTTATAAGCGGTGTACTTATTTTTTTTAATAATTTAGTCATAAGACCTCCCTGTTATTGGAAGTCTTTATATTTTTATTAACAATAAAAACTAACGCTGATTAGGAAAATTGGATATGCAATATTTGCATATAGAAACAGCCTTAATGAGTTTTCGCATTAAGGCTGTCTAAAGTGTTATTTATTAAATACTTCTTTTAAAGCTTTTGCAGGTAAGAATTTAACCTTTTGTGATGCAGCAATTTGGATCTGTTCACCAGTTCTAGGGTTTCTTCCAACTCTAGCTTTTCTTTTAGCTACTTTATAAGTTCCAAATCCAGCAATTTTAACTGAATCATCGCCTTTTAAAGCATCTAGAATAGTGTTGGTAATTGTGTCAAAAGTTCTTTCAGCATCTGCTTTACTTAGATTTAAAGCTCCTGAAAGCTTGACAATTAATTGTTTTTTATTCATTTTAGCTCCGGTTTTATTAGGTTATTTTCTATCTTTATCAAAAGTGTTGATAAATCAAGACTTTTTTTAGTGTGTATTAAAAAGTTATACACAACATGTTGTAAAATATCAAAAAAGTGTTGATTTTACTTACTTTTTTCAAAAAAAATAATTTTATTTATCTAAATAAACCAAGGTCTTTTAAGTCATTAAAAGTTGTAAAAAACATTAATGATAACAATAAAAACATCCCGATTCGAAAAAATCCTTCTTGGGTTTTTTGAGATAAAGGTCGACCTAAAATTTTTTCAAAAGCATAAAACATCAAATGACCTCCATCTAACATTGGTATTGGAAATAAATTAACTAAACCAAGGCTTATTGAAATGTAAGCCATCATACTAATAAACGCCAAAATACCAAACTCAGCAACTTGCCCAGAGATTTTAGCTATTCTAATTGGACCACCTAATTGTGAAGTATCTGCTTTTCCAAATATCATAGCTCCAATATACTTAAGAGATGAAATGCTTACATAATATACTTCATTTGCAGCATGGTAAATTGCTTGTGCCGGTCCTAATTTTACATGATTAATTTCATTATTATATGCACCTAATTTTATTCCTACCATTCGTTTGTTAATTTTGTTACCAAGATTGTCTTCACTTAAAACTATATCAGGTTTGATTTTTAATATTAATTCCTCATAAGAACGTTTTATCTTAAAATCGATAATATCATCTGTAGACATTGTAATATATTTTGAAATATCCATGATACTTTGAACTTTATTTCCATCTACTTCTAAAATAATGTCCTTTTGTTTTAGTCCACCAACCATTGCTGGACTATCTTTTTGTACTTCATTAATTACAGCCGGAGTAAAGTCTTTGCCAACAAATGTATAAATTGAAAAAAATATAACCAAAGCTAGTAGAAAATTGGCTAATGGACCACCAAAAACAATTAATACTCTTTGATATAATGGTTTTAAAACAAATAATTTTTCACGATCTTCTTCACTATATTTTTTAATGATTTTTTCTTGGTCAGCTTGTGAAAATACATTTCTATCGCCAAAAAATTTTACATATCCACCTAATGGTATCCAGCAAATTTTCCATCGTGTGCCTGATTTATCATTCCAACCAAATATTTCTTTGCCAAATCCAATGGAAAAGTCAGTAATTCCTACTCCATATCTTTTTGCAAAGTAATAATGGCCATATTCATGAATAAAAACTACGACTAAAATAAGTATTATAAATGGCAAAATATAACTAATCACAATAAAACAATTTTAATTGAATTTTA
>CACPGM010000009.1 GCA_902633535.1 uncultured Pelagibacteraceae bacterium
TTTGATCAAATGATAGTTCCTTATTACCATTTAAAGGAAGTGTTTTTTTTTTCTTAACTAAAATTTTTGATCTGTCCCCATAATAGAAATTACACACTCTAGTGTAAAATCTATGCATAAATTTTTAATGAACTATTTTAGGCTTAAGACCCATTGCACTTAAGGCTGAACTTTTATCATCATCAACTTTAAGATCTTGCTTATCTATTGGATAAATATTTTTATTAATCAAATTCTCAATCTCTTCACCTGACAACGTTTCATATGTTAGAAGTGCTTTAGCTAACTTATGAAGATCATCAATTTTTTCAGTTAATACTTTCCTGGCTCTTTCATAGCCTTTCTCTACAATTTTTCTAATTTCTGAGTCAACCTTTCTAGCAGTTTCTTCAGACATATTTTGTTGTTTTGCGACAGATCTTCCAAGAAAAACTTCCTCTTCATTTTCACCATAGGCAACTGGACCTAATTCTTTACTTAAACCAGCTTTCATTACCATCGCTCTTGCTCTTTTTGTTGCTTGTTCAATATCACTAGCTGCTCCAGTGGTTACCTTATCTTCTCCAAAAATTATTTCTTCAGCTACTCTTCCGCCCATAGCAATAGCTAGTTGAGCATGCAGCTGTTCTCTAGTTTGGGAAAGCTCATCCCTTTCTGGTAATTGCATTACCATTCCTAACGCTCTACCACGTGGAATAATAGTAGCTTTATGAATAGGATATGCGGCACTTTCATTGATTGTAACAATTGCGTGACCTGCTTCATGATAAGCTGTTAAAGTTTTTTCCTCCTCTGTCATTACCATAGATCTTCTTTCTGATCCCATCATTACTTTATCTTTAGCTTCTTCAAATTCGTTCAAAGTTACTATTCTTTTATTTTTCCTTGCTGCGAGTAAGGCCGCTTCATTAACCAAGTTAGCTAAGTCAGCACCAGAAAAACCAGGCGTACCTCTCGCTACTGTTCTTAAATTAACATCTGGTGCCATTTTAATTTTTTTAACATGCACCTTCAGAATTTTTTCTCTACCAATAATATCTGGATTAGAAACGACTACCTGTCTGTCAAATCTTCCTGGTCTTAATAAAGCAGGATCTAAAACGTCTGGTCTGTTTGTGGCTGCAATTATTATAACACCTTCGTTTGTATCAAAACCATCCATCTCTACTAACAACTGATTTAAAGTTTGTTCTCGCTCATCATTACCCCCACCTAATCCTGCTCCTCTACTTCTTCCCACAGCATCAATTTCATCTATAAAAATTATACATGGTGAATTTTTTTTACCTTGTTCAAACATATCTCTTACTCTTGAAGCCCCAACTCCTACAAACATTTCAACAAAATCAGAACCTGAAATAGTAAAGAAAGGAACTGCTGCCTCTCCAGCTATTGCTCTTGCTAATAATGTTTTACCTGTTCCCGGTGGACCAACTAATAAAGCGCCTCTTGGAATTTTGCCTCCTAGTCTGCTAAATTTTTTTGGGTCTTTTAAAAATTCAACAATCTCTTCTACTTCTTCTTTGGCTTCCTCAACGCCAGCTACATCATTAAATGTAACTTTTCCTTTTAACTCATTCATCATTTTTGCTTTTGATTTTCCAAAGCCCATTGCACCACCTTTTCCACCTTGCATCTGTCGCATGAAAAAAATCCAAACTGCAATTAAAAGCAACATTGGAAACCATGATAACAAAACTCCAAACAGCGAAGGCATTTTTTCATCAATTGGTGCAGCAGATATGCTTACCCCTTTGTCTGAAAGGTTTTGTATTAGATTTGGATCATTTGGAGCATATGTAGAAAAACTATTTCCATTAGAGTAAACGCCCTTAATATTATTTCCTTGAATTTCTACTTTTAAAACTTCCCCCTTATCGACTGAACTTAAAAAATCAGAAAATATAATTTTATTACTACTTTTTATATTTGATTGAGGGTTTTTAAACATATTATATAGGCCAATTGTCAAAAAAACTATAATGGCCCACATAGCTAAATTTTTTATATTCATAATGCTTAAGATAAGAATTATTCTTAATTAAACAAGTGTCAAAATTGTTATTCTTCAACAATAATTACTGTTTGCTTAACTTTTCTAATCAAACAACCACCTAATGTTTCTTTCTTTAGGCTATTTTGACTGATTTTATTTAAAATATAATCAATTTTTTTACCTCTTGAGGCATTATATCTATTGCCAATTAATCTAATAGAGTCTGATAGAGATCTAAATACAACCTCATAAGGCTGATTAAAAAAATTTTCATTCAATACTAGTTCTTTTTTCCTTTTATGAAAATAAGAATTCAGTTTTTTATTTTTTTCTACATAAAATGAAATTGTTTGATTCGACTTTTTTAAGTTTTTAAGAGTTAAAAGTAATTTTTTTTTATCAAGTCCAATAGTTTGAAATTCATCAATTAATTTTCGAATTTTTATTCTGGTATACTTGGTATCCTCATTTGAAGGATCTTTAATAAAAAAATTAAATACATTGTTAGACACTATTTTTAGATCTTTTTTGTTAAAATTGAGTAAAGGTCTAATTAGATTTATTTTTTCAATTGATGTCTTTTTTTCTAAAGAAACCAATCCTTTCAAACCACTTCCTCTTGTCATTCTAATAAAAAAATTTTCAAATAAATCATCTAAATGATGTCCAAGAACAAGATTGTTAATCTTAAATTGCTTACATTTTGCAAATAATAGATCATATCTTTTTTTTCTTGCAATAGATTGAATATTTTTTGATGGCTTTTTCCCATTCCAGGTTAAAATATTAGAATTAATACTTAAATCTCTGAGAATTTTTTTTACTTTCTTGGCCTCTTTTGTCGACTCTTTTCTAAGTTTATGATCAACAACAAAGAATTTACAATTTAATCTATGCTTAATTGAGTAAATTTTTGTTAAAAATGCTAATGCCAAACTATCTGATCCGCCTGATACAGCAACTACAAAACTATCTTTAAGACCAAATTGTTTCTCAAACTTATTATAAGTTCTTCTAATATATTTATTTGCTAATTTTTCTTTTAAAATTTTAGGAATTTTGATTGCATTCAAATTTTTGAGACTCATATTTAGCTTTTTGAATAACAGATTGATTAGCTTTTGGATATTGTTTTTCAACTCCATTTATCATTTTACACCCTTGGTCTTTCTCTCCAATTTGCACCATTGATACACCCAGTTTTAAAAGGTTGATTGGAGCTTTATCTCCTTTAGGGTATTTTTGATATCCTTCCAAATATGCTGATGCTGCGTCAGTATAAAGTTGTCTAATCCTAAATGTTTCTGCATACCAATATTGAGCATTTCCAGCAAGTTCATGAGTTGGGTTTAATAAAACAAATTCTCTAAATGCTCTCTCAGCTGTAGGATAATCTCCTACTTTTAAAAAACTAGTTGCAAACTCATATTGTTTTGCTGGATTTTCTTCGGGTAAAATTTTTTCTTCAGATTGAAAAGTTTCGGTAACTATTGAGGCAGTAGTTTCAACTGATTGAATTTTTTGCTCTAAATCTTTTGTTTCTGTATCCTTATATGATACTGAACCTAAATCTTGAGGCTCTGATGAGCCAGGAAGAACATCCGCATTATTATTTGTTGTCTTTTTAGAAAGTTTATTAACACCATCTGTAGACGTTATCACATTTTCTATATCTTGGAATCTTATTTGATTATCTGCTTGAACTTTTGATAATCTATTAGACAATTTATCTAATTTAAAATTTATTTCTTCAAATCTGTTTGTAAGTTGTTGAAATTGATTTTCAATCTCAGACAATTTTAATAAATGTCTAGTTAAAACATCTTCAGAGTTATTATTAAAATTATTAGAATTTTTTGTATCATTATTTAATTCGTTTGATTGAGAGTAAACTGCTTTTTCAAGTGTTTTGATATCTTTTTGAATTAATTCGATTAGTTCATTAAAATTATGATTATCCGCAAAACTAATTTGATTAATTAATAAATTAATTAAAAAAATTAATTTTATAATAAATAGCTTTTTAAAACTCATTATATTTTAGTTATGTTTATAATAATGGCAAAAAAAAGACCCCCTAAACATATGTTTAAGAGGTCTTTAAAAATTAAAATATTTGATTAATTCGCTTTAACTGTAACTGATCTTCTGTTTTTTGACCAAGCTAAAGGATTAGATCCAGAATCTACTGGTCTTTCTTTACCATAACTTAAAACAGAAATTCTATCTGAAGAAATTCCATAAGTCATCAAATAGTCTTTAGCTGCATTTGCTCTTCTTTCACCTAAAGCTAAGTTGTATTCTCTAGTACCTCTTTCGTCAGCATGACCTTCTAGTACTATAGTTACGTTAGAATTTTTTCTTAACCAAGCTGCTTGTTTTCTTAATGTCTCTCTTGACGCAGTTGTTAAAACTGACTCATTTGTTGCAAAGAAAACTCTATCTTTTACACCTGTAGCTAAATACTCTACAGTGTCTGAACCTGTGTATACGTCACCTTGTAATTGTCCTGTTGAAACTTTTTTTGTTGCACATGCGCTTAATACAAAACATGCCAATACAACATATGAAAAATTTCTTAAAATTTTATTTAATTTCATTGTTACTCCTTAATCAATATTTCTAATACTTCAATTTATTCACACCTAACTAGATGTTTCAAGTTAAAAAATCAAGTCTTTTAGCATTAATTACTTAATAATGATGACCATGATGGGTCGGAACCGTCTGTAGGGGTTTTTACCATCCTTTCATTATATCCTGTAAGGTCAATGGACCATAACTTAGCAGAAAAACCTTCCCCTTTTTGATCTGTTTTTGTTTCCCTGTAAAATATTAAAACTCTTCCATTAGGTGACCAGGAAGGAGCTTCTTGATAAAAATTTTCTGTTAATAATCTTTCACCAGTTCCATCAGTTCTCATCACTCCAATATAAAACTTACCTTTGTGTAATTTTGTAAAAGCTATTAAGTCTCCTCTTGGTGACCAGACTGGAGTACCATAAATTCCTTTTCCAAAAGAAATTCTTTTCACATTGCTACCATCACTTTTCATTATATAAATTTGCTGGTATCCACTTCTGTCAGAATTAAAACAAATATACTTTCCGTCAGGGGAATAGGATGGTGATGTATCTATAGATGGATGATTAGTAATTTTTTCTACAATTCTATTTTCTAAATCCATTGTGTAAATATCTGACTTTCCGTCTTTAGCAAAACTCATAATTATTTTTTTTCCATTTGGAGAAAATCTTGGAGCAAATGTCATCCCAGGAAAATCACCAACTACTTCTTGCATGCCGGTTTCTATATCTAGTAAATATACTCTTGGCAAATTTCTAAAATAAGAAAGATATGTAACCATCTGGCTAGTAGGATTAAATCTTGGAGTTAAAACTAACTCGTTTCCTAAAGTTAAAAATTTATTATTCGCTCCGTCTTGATCCATAATAGCTAATTTTTTTATCCTTTTAGTTTTTGGACCCTCCTCAGCTACATAAATAATTCTTGTATCGAAGTATCCTTTTTCACCAGTCAATCTCTCATAAACTTTATCTGAAATTATATGTCCTACTCTTCTCCAATTTGTCGGCACAGTTGTAAAAGCAAGTGCCATCATTTCTTTTCCTGCCAATACATCCCACAACCTAAATTCAACTCTTAATTTATCATCAACACTAACTACCTTACCTGTTATCAATGCTTGTGCTTTAATTAAATTCCAGTCTTCAAATCTTGGTTTTAAATTTGCAATATCTGGGGCCTGTAGAAAAGCATCTTTACTTAAAGGATTAAATAATCCTGAAGTTCTTAAGTTATTTTCTACAATGGAAGAAATTTCTTCACCAATGTTTTTCTTTTTTATTAAACTCTCGAAGTTTTTTTTTGACTTTTCATCTATCGATAAAGGAGAAACAGCAACTGGCAGCGGATTTAAATTACCTCTTGTAATGTCAACTTCAATTAATCCATATGATTTTATTGGAAAGCATAGGATTAGTACTAAAAATACAAAAAAATTTTTCATAATATTGTTCATTTTAACCTTCTAACATTTCTCTTGCATCAAAATTTAATTGTAACTCTTTCCATCTTTCATATCCAGTAGTTGGTACTCTTAAAGGTTGGCATAATTTGACTGCCCTTAGAGCGCTTTCTGCTAAAACTTTATAAAATCCTTGTCCTGGTTTATTCATTCTTGCGTGATCTAAAATCTCTGATTTTATGACAGAGCCGTCTGGTTTTAATTCAAGTTTTATTCTGACTAATAAATTTTCGTTATAAGGTAAACCCAGTGGTATGCTCCAACAACCAAAGATTTGGGCTTTAAGAGCATCTTCTTCACTTAAAGATAAGCCCGTATTCTCAAAATTTTTAACTTGATCTTGCGTAACTTTGTCGGTTTTATTCATTTTGGTTGCTGTTTCCTCTTTAGATTTATCAATTAATGCGGCAATATTATTTGGATCAAATAGTTCTTCTTTTTCAAATTCTGAAACTTGTTTAACTTCATTGTCAATTTTTTCTGGGTTTTGTGTATCGTCTTTTACTTTTTCAACTTTTTTTATATTATCCTCTGGCATCGGAATTGAGTCTGGTTTTTTCTTTTTGACTTTTTTTGGCGGTGCTTGTTCAGAGACTATCTTTTTTTCTTTTTCTTTAATTTCTTCAATAATTTTTTTTGCTTTAGGTGCAAATGGAATATTAGTTTTTTCAGTAATTTGAATTAATTCCACCGATACAATAGGAGGTAGATCAATCGGTTTTTTTGCTAAGAATGGAAGACTCATTGCTGTTAAAATTATTACAAATATATGTAAAACAGAAGATACAATAATACTTCTATTCACTTATTATTACCTTTCTTTATATGGCTCTGAAATTAATGCTACTTTTGTAAATCCTGAACCTGAAAGAAGTCCCATGATTTCTAAAACTCTTCCGTAATTAATTGTTTTATCCCCTCTTACATAAATTCTTGTATCAGTTCTATTTTTTGAAACTGCCAGAACCTTTGCAATAATTTTTTCATATTCAACTTTAGATTCTTGAATAAAAATTTCTCCTTTTGAGTTTATTGACAAAGTTAAAGGCTCTTGTTCTTCAGGAAGTGAGTCAGCTGAACTTTCTGGAAGGTCAACCTGTACGCCAACAGTCAATAATGGTGCAGTAACCATAAATATAATTAAAAGTACTAACATCACATCAACAAAAGGTGTAACATTTATTTCACTCATTGGTTCTTTTGTTGAACGATTTAATTTAAAAGCCATTTTAAATTATAGTTAAAAATCTTTTTGAAAAATTTTCTAATTTTTTAGAATATAAAATTGAGTCATTATTAAATTTATTATAAGCAATAACTGCAGGGATTGCTGCTAGCAATCCTAATGCAGTTGCAAATAATGCCTCTGCTATTCCTGGGGCTACGATTGCTAAACTGGTATTTCTTGAAATTGCAATAGATTGAAATGAATTCATAATTCCCCAAACTGTTCCAAACAAACCAATAAATGGTGCCGTTGAACCAACTGTTGCTAAGAAAGTATAACCTTTACTAATTTTGGAAATCTGCTTTTCAATTCCAGTTTCAAGCATTGTCGTCATTCTATCATGTAAATCTGTTTTTGATCTTTTCTTCAATAAGTTTTGCATTGCATCTTTAAAGATCAATGCCATAGGATCTTCAATATTTGTTGGTAAGTTATTGTAAAATGACTCTGCAGATTTTGAATTCCAAAATTTTGTTTCGAATTCCTCAGTAGATTGATTAATTTTTTTAAATAATCTAAATTTTTCTATAATTACTGCCCAAGAATAAATTGAGCATGCTATCAATATAATAATTACAGATTTAACTATAATATCTGCTCGAATAAATAAATTAATTAAGGAAAAATCTGCGCTAGATGCTAAGCCAACTGCTTGAGATGATATATCCGCTTCCATAAATTAACTATTCACACTCAATTGTGTCATCAATTTGTCTTATAATAACTATCTATTCCTCTTGCCTATATGTTTCATAGTAGTAACTGGCAATTAAAATTGCATCAGCTTTATTTGAGTCTTTTTTCCTTGCCAAATTAGAAGAAAAATAAGGGAATATTTCTATTGCTTTAGTTCTACTGGCGTCTTTTTCTGAATTGATTAAATTGAAATATTTCTTCCACTTAGCTGGTCTTACAAAATACATCGGTAATTGCATTGCTGAACACATTCCCTTTAAAATCCCAAAAGATTGACCAAAATTAAACATGCTGGTAACGCCTTGTCCTGGCATGGCTGAAACCTGTTCAATGATTACCCTAATATCTCTTTTATCAATTGTTTTGATTCTATTATCAATTTCATTATAAATTTGTGATCCATTGACTTGTTTCTTATTTTTTTTTCCTTCAGTCATAGTTGGCATTTCAACTACATCTAAAATTTTTCCATCTTTAAAGAAACATATTGATCCAGATATACCAGGGTCTATTCCGATTATAAGCATTAATTGGTATTTAACTTTACATTAGAATAAATATTTTGAACATCATCATCATCTGTTAATGTTTCAAAAAATTCTATTAGATTTTCTTCTTTTTCCTTTGAAACTTGAACACTATTCAATTGTATCCACTCAATGTTTGTAGAAATGAAATTAATTATTTTTTTTTCAAGTTTTTTTTTAACATTATATATCTCATTTACAGAACATTGTATTTCGTGAAACTCATCCTTGGTTACACATTCATCTGCACCAGATTCTATAGCTAGCTCAAATATTTCTTCATCTGAGATCTCATCCTTACTAATTTTGATTATACCCATTTGATTGAAATTATGAGATGCTGAACCTTGGGAGCCGAGACTTCCACCTGCTTTTTGAAATATCGTTCTTATATTTGAAGCTGTTCTATTCTTATTATCTGTCAAAGTTTCAACAATAACCGCTACTTTATCTGGACCAAAACCTTCGTATCTTAAACTTTCAAAATTTGAACCCATATTAGCTGATGATTTGTCAATTGCTCTTTCAATATTATCTTTAGGCATATTTGCTGATCTGGCTGCCTGAATAGCAGATCTCAGCCTAGGATTCATTGTTGGATCTTTATCTCCTAGTTTGGCAGCGACTGTAATTTCTTTTGAGAGTTTAGAAAAAATCTTAGATCTTTGTTTATCTGCCTTTCCTTTTTTATGTTTAATACCTGCCCAGTGTGAATGTCCTGCCATAATCTATATTGTATTTTTAAGTTGTGGTCCAAAAATATAACTTTCTACATTGTTAGCAAGACCAGTGTTTACGTCACAATCAACTATAACTCCACACAAAGTGGCTGAACCTTTAGCTGGAAAATGTTTTACAGAATCTTCTTTTAAAAATCTATTAATTGAATTTTCTTTGTTCATTCCAATAACAGAATCATAATCACCACACATACCAGCATCTGTTTGATAAGCAGTTCCATTCTTTAATACTCTTGCATCATTGGTAGGTATATGAGTATGTGTTCCAATAACTAGAGTGGCTTTTCCATCAAAAAAATGACCTATTGCATTTTTTTCACTCGTTATCTCTCCATGAAAATCTACTATTAAAAGATCATAATCTTTTTTTAATTGATAGTTTTTTAAAAATTTTTTTGAAGTTTCAAAAACATCTTCACACTTCTTCATAAAAACATTTCCCATTAAATTTAAAACTCCAATTCTTAAATTATCAAACACTTCATAAATTTCAAAACCTCTACCAGGTGAAGGTTCAAAAAGATTGTGAGGTCTTAAAAGTCTATTTTCAATATCTATATAACTCATAATTTCTTTTTGATCCCAAACATGATTTCCTGTGGTAATAACATTTACTCCACAATTATAAAAATCATTACAAATTTCTTTGGTTAAACCTACTCCAGCCTCTGCTGAATTTTCTCCGTTTACAACTACAAAATTAATATTTTTCTTTTTTATTTCACTTTTTAAAGAATTCATTATTTTTGAACATCCTGAAATACCAACCACATCCCCTAAAAATAAAATTCTCATTTAGTAAAACTTTTTTCAGTTAATATATAATCAAGTTTTTTATCATACTTATTTATAGGCAGTTTATCTATTTTTTGAAATGAAAATCCCAAACCAATTTTAATAATTTTTTTATTTTTTTTTATTTTTGAAATGTATCTATCATAAAAACCCCCTCCATATCCTAATCTATTTAATTGTCTGTCAAAACCAACAAGTGGAATTAATAATATTTCAGGAGCCACTTTATTCTTCGAAATTGGCTCAGGTATACCGTAGATATTAATTGTTAATGGATCTTTAAATGACCATTGATAAAAAGACATTGTCTTATTTTTTCTAATTTTTGGTAAAGAAATTGAGTAACTTTTTTTTTCTAACTTTTTTAATATTTTTAAAGTACTAATTTCATAATTATAAGGGTAATAACCACCAATTGATTTCTTATTAATCCTTTTTTTTTTTAAAAATTTTAAAAAATCATCAGGGTTAATTGACAAACTTTTAAAATAATTTTTTTTTCTTTTTAATATAATTTTTTTTCTAATTTCTGATTTATTCACTTAATATTTTTTAAGATAAGTTTTTTAAATTTGCTTTTTCAACAAAATTCGAAATTTCATCTGCAGCTTCATCAATCAATTTTTCATAATCTTTTTGATTTTTTTCGATATCTAATTTTAGGTTATTATGCTTCTCATTTAGTTCTTTAATCTCATCTTCTTTTTTATCTCGATAACTATAAACTAAATTCTTTAACTCTTTAAATTTGTTTGAAAGGGCATTTAATTCATCTTTTTTTTGTTCAACTTTTTTTTTTGTTTCATGATATTCATCCATCACCTTAACAGCCGTTATTAATAATAATTTATTTTCTCCTAGATTCCCAAGATTGTTTTTAAGTTCATTAAATTTTTGATTTATTTGTATTAATAATTCCTCTAAGTGCTCTTCCTGTCCATCATCGCATGAGAGTAAAAATTCTTTACCATTAAATTTGATACTTACGTTTGCCATTTGTCAATTTCCTCTAGCAAGGTATCTGTTTCTTGATTTAATTCATCAATTTTTTCAGAGAATTCAATATGTTTTTTTTGTTCAATTTTCTCTTGATTTTCCATTTCCTGTAATTTGATAGATAAACTGTTATAATCTTCCTTTAAAAGTTTATACTTTTCTTCCAATTCTTTTTTTTCAATTTCTAATTGATTTTTTTTTGAACTCAAATTTTCAACACTATTTTGTAAATCTGGGTTTTCTAAGTTTATATTTTTTAACTTTGTTAGTGCTAAAGTTAATTTTTTTTCTTTTTCGATAACAGAATTCATATATATATTTATATTATTAAATAGATTCTTCTAAGTCTAGACAGGATAATTTTTGAATAAACAACATAGTGATTTAGCAAATTGTATCAGATTTTTATCAATAGATGCAGTTCAAAAAGCAAATTCTGGTCACCCAGGTATGCCAATGGGAATGGCAGATGTTGCAACAGTTTTATTTAGAGATTTTTTAAGATTTAATCCTCAAAATCCAGATTGGTTAAATAGAGATAGGTTTGTATTATCGGCAGGTCATGGCTCTATGTTACTTTACTCCTTGTTATATTTGACTGGATATAAAAGTATCTCACTTAATAGTATAAAAAAATTTAGACAGCTTAATTCAATATGTGCAGGCCATCCTGAATTTCATCCTAAAGCTGGTATTGAAACCACGACAGGGCCTCTCGGCCAAGGAATTGCTAACGCTGTTGGCTTTGCAATTGCTGAAGAAATTTTAAAAAGAAAATTGGGTAAAAAAATTGTAAATCACAAAACATATGTTTTGGCTGGAGATGGTTGTTTGATGGAAGGAATTAGTCATGAGGCAATGAGTTTGGCTGGGCATCTAAAACTTAAAAATCTAATAATGCTTTTTGACAACAATTCAATATCAATAGATGGCCCCACAAGTTTAACTGTTTCAGATAATTTTAAAAAAAGATTTGAAAGTTATGGCTGGGAATATATCTTAATTAATGGTCATAATGATAAAGAAATTTTTAAAGCTTTAAAAAAAGTTCAAAGTGCAAAAAAACCAACTGTAATATCTTGTAAAACTAAAATTGGCTTTGGCTCACCAAACAAATCTGGGAAATCATCTTCACATGGAAGCCCCTTAGGATTGGAGGAAATTAAACTTGTAAGAGATAATTTAAAATGGATACATAAACCCTTTCAAATTCCTAATAAAATTTTAAATCAATGGAGAAAAATAGGCAAAAAAGGTATTTCACTTGAAGCTAAATGGAAAAAAAATAATAAAAATAACAAAAAAAAAATAGCTACAGTCTTTAAAAATAATTTTATAAATATTTTTAAAAAGGAAAAAAAAATTGCTATTAAAGATATCAAAAGTTTAGCAACAAGAAAATCTTCTGAACTAACTCTTAATGCACTAACCAAAAAAAATAATTCTTTGATTGGAGGCTCAGCAGACTTAGCTGGCTCTAACAATACTAAAACCAAATATCATAAAATAATAAAGTCCAATGATTTTAATGGTGATTACATCCACTACGGTGTAAGAGAACATGCTATGAGTGGAATAATGAATGGCCTTGCCCTTCATAGTAGACTAATTCCATATGGAGGAACTTTTTTGATATTTTCAGATTATTGTAAACCATCAATAAGACTATCAGCACTCATGCAACAAAGAGTAATTTATATAATGACACATGACTCAATAGGTTTAGGAGAAGATGGTCCTACTCATCAGCCTATTGAACAATTATCTGGTTTAAGATCAATTCCAAATTTAAATGTTTTTAGACCTGCTGATAGAATGGAAACAATTGAGTGTTGGGAGCAGGCCTTAAAGAACTCAAAAACGCCCAGCGTTCTTTCTTTAACTAGACAAAATCTAGATCCGATTAGAAAAAAGTACACTAAAATTAATAAATGCTCTTTTGGTGCTTATGAAGTTCTAAGAACTGGTAAAAAAGTCAATCTAACAATATTAGCAAGTGGCTCTGAGGTTAATTTAGCAATTCAAACTAGCCATAAATTAGCCAAAGATAAAATATATTCTAAGGTTATATCAATGCCTTGCCAAAATCTTTTTGACCAACAGTCGGTGTCGTATAAGAAGAAAATTCTTAGTGAGTCAAAAATTAAAATATCAATTGAGGCTGCTTCGACTGATTGCTGGAAAAAATATGTTGGTAATGATGGTTTAACTTTTGGAATTGACACTTTTGGAAAAAGTGCACCGTATCAAGATATTTATAAACATTTTGGACTAACTTCAGGAAATATTGCTAATAAAACTAAGAATTTTATAAGAAAAAAATAATGACAATAAAAGTTGGAATTAATGGAATGGGAAGAATTGGTCGAATGGTCATAAGATCGATAATTGAAAGCAATAACAAAAATTTTAAAATTCAACATATAAATAATAAATCTAATTCTGAGGCAAGTTGTGCATTAATAAAATACGACTCTATTCATGGTAAATTTAATGCAGATTTAAGTTTTGATAAAGATCATTTAATTATTAATGATAATAAAATTACTTTCTCTCAAGAGTCTAAAATAGAGGATATCAATTGGAAAAAATTTGGTGTTGATTATGTTTTTGAATGCACTGGAAGGTTTAATTCAAAAAATAAACTGGTCGCACATATTAAGAATGGCGCCAAAAAAGTAATTGTTTCTGCACCATGTAAAGATGCTGATAAAACAGTTGTATTTGGTGTAAACGAAAATATTCTTACAAAAAATGATAAAATAATATCTGCAGCTTCATGTACAACCAATTGTTTGGCTCCAGCTGCAAATGTTATCAATGAAAATTTTGAAATAGAAAAAGGTTTCATGACTACAATTCATGCATTCACAAGTGATCAAAGGATATTAGACAACTCACATAAAGACCCAAGAAGAGCTAGATCTGCTAGTCAATCAATAGTCCCAACATCTACAGGTGCTTCAAAAGCAATAGGTGAAATTATACCTTCTCTAAAGGGAAAATTAGAGGGTATAGCAATGAGAGTCCCCACTCCAAATGTATCACTTGTTGAGTTAGTTTTTTGCACCAAAAAAGATATTAATATAGAAAAAATTAATGAGGCGTTTAAATTAGCCGCTCAAAATCAATCTAGAAAAATAATAGAAATAACTTCTGAAAAATTAGTATCAATTGATTTTAATCATAATTCTGCTTCTACAATAATAGACTCCTCACTTACTAATGTGGTTGGAAAAAATATGGGAAAAATTTCAGCTTGGTATGATAATGAGTGGGGTTTTTCAAATAGAATGTGCGATATAGCAGAGCATATACACAAAATTTCTTAATGAAAAGCATCAAAGAAGTAAAAAGTCTTAGTGGCAAAAGAATATTACTAAGATTGGATCTGAATGTTCCTATTGTAAATGGAAAAATTACTGACACAACTAGAATAGATAAAATTCTACCAACTCTAAAATTTTTAATTAAAGAGAATTCAAAAATTATAATCTTATCTCATATTGGAAGACCTAAAGGTAAGATTGTAAAGGAGCTTTCTCTTAAACCAATTTCTGAAGATTTGAGAAATAAAGTAAATCAAAATGTCAAGTTTTTTTCAAAAAACATAAATGAAATAAATCATGATGATTTTTTTAAAGATAATACAGAGCAAATAATTATGTTAGAAAATATTAGATTTTATTCAGAAGAAGAAAAAAATGATCGTATTTTTGCAAAACATCTAGCTAGCCTAGCTGATATTTATGTAAATGATGCGTTCTCATGCTCTCATAGAGCTCATACATCAATTGATGAAATTGCAAATTTATTACCTTCATATTCTGGTTTACAATTTGATTTGGAGATAAATGCTTTAAAGAAAATAACTTCGGAAATTAAGAGGCCAATTACTTGCATAATTGGAGGCTCCAAAATCTCTACTAAAATTGATGTAATAAAAAATTTAATACCTAAATTTGATAACATAATTATTCTAGGTGCAATGGCAAATAATGTAATAAAATACATGGGAAATGACATAGGAAAATCTTTACAAGAAGATAACTCCAATCTACTTATCAAAGAAATTTTTTCACTTTCGAAAATGAAAAATTGTAAAATAATATATCCAAAGGATGTTGTTGTAGCTAAAAATTTAAATGGAAACCCTCAAATTAAAGAACTAAACGAAATTTCTTTAGATGAAATGATATTAGACATTGGTCCAAAAACTATTGAGATCGTTAACGATCTTATAGATAAAAGTAATACGATATTGTGGAATGGGCCTGCTGGATTTTTTGAAAATCCTAACTTTGCAAATGGAAGTATTAAAATTGCTGAGAAAATAATTAAAAACAATAAATCTAATAAAATTTATTCTGTTGCCGGTGGTGGAGATACAGTTTCATTATTAAACAATTTAAATGCAGTTAATAATTTTAATTTTGTTTCAACTGCCGGTGGAGCTTTCTTAGAATACCTTGAAGGTAGAGAACTTCCTGGTATAAAAGCCTTAAATTAAAATGACAGAACTTAATAAAATTGCATTAAAGATAATTTCAAACGGTAAAGGTATACTTGCTGCAGATGAAAGTAATGGAACAATGACAAAAAGATTAGAAGCTGTAAATGTTGCGTCTACTCCAGAGAATAGACTTCTTTTTAGAGAAACTCTTTTTTCCTCAGAAAGTATGAAAGATTGTATTGGTGGTGTTATTTTATATGATGAAACAATAAATCAATCTGTGAATTCAGGTAAAACAGTTCCTGAGAATATTTTGGAGTCAGGAGCGGTACCAGGAATTAAAGTTGATACTGGTGCCAAGATTTTAGCAAATTCAGTTGAAGAAAAAATCACGGAGGGTTTAGATGGTCTTAGAGAAAGATTAAAAAGATACTATGAAATAGGCGCAAGATTTACAAAATGGAGAGGTGTCTATAACATTAACAAATTTCATCCGAGTAAACTTGCCATACACTCAAACGCACATGCTTTAGCTAGGTACTCCGCATTAGTTCAAGAATGTGGGATGGTTCCAATAGTTGAGCCAGAAGTATTAATGGATGGGGATCACTCAGCAGAAGTTTGTCTGCTTAAAACTTCTGAGGTAATTAAAAAATGTTTTGACGATTTAATCTTACACAAAGTTGATTTGACAGGTCTCATATTAAAACCAAATATGATTTTGCCTGGAGACAAATCAAAAGATAAAATTTCTAAAGAGGAAATATCTTCAAAAACCCTTGAATGCCTTAAAAATTCTGTTCCAAAAGAAGTGCCTGGAATTGCATTCTTGTCAGGTGGTCAGTCTGAAATTGAAGCTACAGAAAATTTGAATTTAATAAATAAAAATAATACCACTGATTTTATAATGACTTATTCATTTGGTAGAGCTCTTCAACAAAGTGCTCTAAAATTTTGGTCAAAAGATATTAAAAATATTAAAGGGACTCAAGATATTTTT